>JAESTE010000099.1 GCA_016763735.1 Nitrospinaceae bacterium
CTCTGGAGTTTGAGGATCATCGTCCGCTCTATGACTGGTTTCTGGATGAGTTGGAAATTTACCATCCTCAGCAAATCGAGTTTGCCCGACTGAATCTCAATTACACTATTTTAAGCAAGAGAAAACTTTTGCAACTGGTCGAAGAGGGCCATGTCGATGACTGGGATGACCCGCGGATGCCAACCCTTTCAGGTATGCGCCGACGCGGTTACCCTCCCGAGGCGATCCGCGAGTTTTGCGAGCGCATTGGAATCTCAAAAAGCAACAGCATCGTCGATTTTGCATTGCTGGAACATTGCGTTCGCGAAGACTTGAACCGAACAGCAACCCGGGTGATGGCTGTTCTGCGCCCTCTTAAAGTTGTGTTGGTGAACTATCCGGAAAATCAGGTTGAGGAAATGGATGCTGTGAACAATCCAGAGGACCCAGATGCCGGAACCCGCAAGATGCCCTTTTCCCGCGTTATTTATATTGAACAGGATGATTTTATGGAGGACCCTCCTAAGAAATTTTTCCGTCTTGGGCCTGGCCGTGAAGTCCGTCTGAAACATGGTTATGTAATTAAGTGCGAAGAGGTGGTCAAAAATGAGGCGGGAGAGGTGGTGGAGTTACGTTGTACTTACGATCCAGAGACGCGTAGCGGATCGACTCAAGATGGACGTAAAATTAAAGGCACTCTGCATTGGGTTTCTGCGGATCACGCCCACAAGGCAGAGGTCAGGTTGTACAACCATCTCTTCACGCATGAAAATCCGACGGACGAAAAAGTATGTCCTGATTTGAAATCAAGTTTGAATCCGGACTCGCTGGAGATAATAAAAGAGGCGCTTTTAGAACCGTATTTAAAAAACGCAAAAGGTAGTTTTCAATTTTTAAGGTTGGGTTATTTTTGTGTCGACAAAACGAGTTCCACAACTCCGGTATTCAACAGAGTTGTCACTCTCCGGGATACCTGGGCAAAAATTGTAAAAAAATAATAGTCCTTATTGAGTAGGCCATCCGTGTTGAAGATGTGATCTGGAAGGGGTCAAATATTTTTGTTAATGAATGGGAGACTGGATCTCAGGCAAGGTGAAGGTGAAGGTAGACCCTTGTCCCTCCTGACTTTTCACAAAGATAGATCCGCCATGGCGAGATATGATTTTTTTGCAGATGGCCAGGCCAATTCCGGTGCCTTCGTATGCAGACATCCCATGCAGCCTTTCAAGCGGAATGAAAATGCGGTCGGCAAATTTTTCATTCAATCCGATACCGTTATCCTTGATATTAATGGTCCAGCCTGTCTTGATTGAAAAATTACTGTCCAGTAGCACTTGTGGAGGAATGTCCTTTTTATGGTATTTCAATGCATTTTCAATCAGATTCTGAAGTAGTTGTCGCATTTGAAAGGGATCGGCTTCAATGCGTGGTAGTTTTCCTAGAGTGACTTTGCCCCGGGTTGTTTGTAGTTTTGCATCCAGATCGTCAATCACTTCCAGGGCAATTTTACCTAAATCCACTTTTTCGAAAGGTTTGCCCTTTGTTGTTACCTGAGAGAGTTCCAACAAGTCTTCAATCAGCGTTTGCATTCTGCCTGCCGCTTTACCCATTCGCTCAAGATAACTCTTTGGGTTTCATTATAAGAATTTTTGACCTCAAGAACGCGATCACTGAAGATAGAAATTTTTCTCAACGGCTCTTGCAAATCATGCGAAGCAATGTAGGCAAAATCGCTCAGTTCCTTGTTGCTGCGTTCTAGCTCGGCGGCGTAGTTTTTCAATTTGTCCTGAGCGTTATGTTTATGTATCGCCAGAGCTGCGATGTTTGCGAAAGATTTAATCAGGTCCAGCTCCGCTTTACTGGGTTTTCTCGGTTCATGATAGTAGAGCGCGAAAGTTCCCAAAACAGTGCCGGAAACATCCATTATTGGTGTTGACCAGCAAGCCTGTAATTTATGGTCAATAGCGATATCCTTGTATTCAGCCCAGCGAAGGTCTTTTGAAATGTCTTCAGCAACGATAGTTTTTTTGGAATAAGCCGCTGTTCCACAGGAACCTTGATTCTCGCCAATATAAACCTTTCGGGTCGCTTCAATATAACTTTTGGGAAGGTTGGGAGCCGACCCGTAATGGAGATACTTGTCGGATTTATCCAAGAGCAAAACCGAGCTTTTCAAACCATCGGCATACTTTTCCACGTTACAGCAAAGCTCATCAAGAACCGTTTGTAGCTCATTTCCAGCCGCAAGAGATCCTAATACATTATTGTGATCGAGCAGGTAGTTTTCTGCCCGTTTTCTTCCAGTGATGTCGTAGCCATAAATATTCACATATTCTTGCTCTACAACCGGGGAAAATGTGAAAGAGAAAAATTGTTGGCCCACTTCCAATTCAATGGTTTCATTTTTATTCTTTTGTAAAGTTATTTCGACAATATACTTCCAGTAATTCGGGACCTCCTTATTTACTTCCATATCGAAGGTTTTTAAAAGTATTTTGCTGGCAGAGTTGGCGTAGTGCAATTCTCCTTCTGAGGAAATACGCATTACGGGGTGTGGGTTTTCATCTGAAAACCGGGAGAGCGACTGGACCCTATTTTTCTTCTCACGAAATTCTTCAGACAATACATCCATAGCGTGCTCAAGGAGATGAAAGTCGTCATCCCTCTGCCGGTAGGCTTCATCGACTGCGGATATAAACTCTTCCCACTGCTGAGGCAAGGTTTCGGGGTTCCCTATAAAGCGTTTGATCTGTCGTGAAAGTAATTTATGTTGCATGTCCTCATTTAGCTTTCTGAAATAGTAGTGATAGACATGGTCTGGTTGTGGAGATGGTGAAAGTTTGAATTGTGGGTTGGCGCGATTTCACCATAAGAGTAAAATCCTGTGAGCGTTGTTTCAGGACTGAAAACATCGCGGACGATTTCAATTTCTTCTTCCACTCTTTGTCTCATTACTATTTTCCTCCCAATACAACTTATAAGAATGGCCAGTTCCGGGTTTTCATTTTTCTGAGTGATGCAGTTTTTAGCGGCTTCTTCGGCCCCGGAGACGAGGCTATC
>JAESTE010000100.1 GCA_016763735.1 Nitrospinaceae bacterium
GTGCGGCCCGGAATCATCATTAAACTGATAGGGTGCTCGGACGGAAAAGGGTGGTGCCGGAGGTCGGAATCGAACCGACACGAGGTTGCCCTCGCAGGATTTTGAATCCTGTGCGTCTACCAATTTCACCACTCCGGCACTCTAGCTCATTGCAATTGCCAAGCCGGAAATATACCATAAACTTATTTAAGTTGGAAAAAAAATCTTCCCCTCCATCACGCCGTAAAGTAGCACCGTGATTGCTCGCAGCATTTACAATAGAGGCTATTAAACCTTGCCGGTAGCGAGCACTTTAAACATCCAGAACAGAGCACCTCTAATCCCTTGGATATCTAGTCATTGTA
Organism: Nitrospinaceae bacterium; assembly: GCA_016763735.1. GTDB lineage: Bacteria > Nitrospinota > Nitrospinia > Nitrospinales > VA-1 > UBA8687. The sequence continues at coordinate 345 of JAESTE010000100.1, forward strand.
TTCTTAACCTTTTGGTTTTGACTAAATACTAGCCTTCCTCCCTATTATTTTTCTTTCGCCTTTTTAGTACGGCGGGTAATATAAACACTATGAGAATAAATGCCCGCCAGAAAAAAGAGAAACTTATTAGAGATTTTCCAGAAAAAGTTAGTCAGTTTTTTAAAGAACATTTTTTATGGATGTTAATAGGATTGACGTTAATTTTACTGATCGCATTAATTACTAGTTTAGCATTTATTTTCGAAGACACTTCTAAATACCTCCCTCCTCTTATCTTTAGTACAGCGGCATTTATTGCCATGCTTACTTATTGGAGAGAGCACAACAAGACAATAGAGGAAAGCCAAAGATCAAAATCTGAGTTATTCTTAAAACTTGCTTCAGAAGGGCTTTCAACCGTTTATGAATTACTGAAAGATAAAAATAATAATAGAATAATTTGGATTAGAGCAGCGCGAACTCTACTTGAATCCAAAAGTCTTTCAGAAGAAATTAAGTCAGAAGAATTTCAACGTGCGTACCGCATTCATGAGGAAAAGGTTAGAAATAATCTTTATTTAATTTTAAGGACCGATGAGGACAACCCACAGCCCTTACCACCGCAGTTCTTTTTTGGAACCAAGGACTGGAAATCTGGAAAAAACCTTGACGAACTTGCAATAGAAACCTCTCAAAAATTCAATTCCTATAATATTGACATCAATAGTGTCCCACCAGAGCCTCCGCTTGATCCACTATCAGAGAAAAGTGTTTGCGCTATTTACGATTTTCTTAAATACTCCGATCCTGATGATTATCTAGATAAAGATCTCCTACAAAAAGTTGAACCCTGGAAGGGAGGTTACGATCATATTTTTGGTCCGCATAGCGGTGCTGCACGCTACATTTACCACAGAAAAACCAAGTACGCCGTAGGCGAGGAACTTCATAAACGAAAGTCTGAAGACAAGTCATCCGAATAGAATAATTAATAATGGGGAAGAAAGCACAATCCGAATAACCATTTCTCCAGCATTAACACACTACTTCTCAATGTCATCGCGAGCCGCATAGCGGCGTGGCGATCCAGACTCTGGATTGCTTCGTTTCACTCGCAATGACGTTTTCGTCGGAATAAAAATTTATCCCAATCAAGTAGAAACAACCGCCTCCCTCGCGCTCGAGGGTTAATTCAACGAATACTCTTTATTTTCTCTAACTAATTGACGGGCTTTTTTGAGGTCTTCGGTGGGGAATTTGCAGACATTATTTTCGCAGACGTAAACGATCGTCCGGCCTTCGGCGGTGACTTTGTTCTCTAACACCGGGAAAGACGATTTGGAATCGGGCGGGATATAGCCAACGGTTTTATTGGGTAAGAACTCAGTACGCAACATTCTAAGAATCGCATCTTTTTCTTTGGATTGTTTAGGCCCTACCACAACCACTTCTTTCGACTTGTCGAGATAAAAATCCAAGGCAATAAACATTTGTGCAAACGCATTGTGAGATCGGCTCATCATCTCCCCCGCCAACGTAAATATATTTTTCGCTTTATCTCTATAGGGTTTGTGCAGAGTAAAATTATAAAGTTTCAACAGGTTCAATGCCGATACGGCATTGCTGTTGGGGCGAGCATTGTCTTCAAAATTTCTATTACGACCGGGCAATAAGCTTCCTTTCGCTTCAGAAAAATAATATCCACCGCTCTCTTTATCCCAAAACAGTTCATCCTGTTTTTTCTGCAACACATTGGCCCAGCCCAACCATTGTTCATCGAAGTCGGCTTCATAAAGATCGACCAACCCTTGAATGAGATACGCATAATCATCTAAACTGGCGGTGAACTTGGCTTCGCTATCGCGAAACCGGCGTGCCAGCTTTCCGTTTTTATAAAGATTCGCTTTAATAAACTGCGCTGATTTTTGCGCGGCTCTTAAATATACTTCATCCTGAAATACCTGTGCGGCTTTCGCCATGGCGCTTATCATGAGTCCGTTCCAGGCGGTGAGAACTTTATCGTCTTTAAAAGGACGTTCGCGCTTCTCTCTAAACTGCAAAAGTTTCTTGCTGAGATTCTTCACTTCTAAGCTGGAACTTTCCTCCCAACTAACACCTTTACTTAGATGCAAAATATTTTCCCCTGTCACTTCAAAGTTGCCTTGCGGGGTCACACCAAACACTTTAATGGCTTGTTGATATTCTTCGAGGGTCAATACTTTTTTTAGTTCGGCATCGGACCACACATAAAACGTCCCTTCTTCGCCTTCGCTGTCTGCGTCTTCAGCGGAATAGAATCCCCCTTGAGGCCCAGTCATATCTTTGAGAACATAATCGAGAACCCCACGCGCCACCGATTTAAAAACTTCGTTTTGTGTGACTTGATAACCTTCAATATAGACAGTTGCCAGAGCGGCCTGATCGTAGAGCATCTTTTCAAAATGTGGAACCAGCCATATCGAGTCTGTGGAGTAGCGGTGGAATCCGCCGCCGAGGTGGTCATAAATTCCGCCACGTGCCATAGCCTCTAATGTCGAGGCCACCATTTTAATCGCGTGTTTGTCGCCAGTACGTTGGGCGATTCGCAACAGCAGGCGCATCTTCATGGTCGGCGGAAATTTAGGGGCAAGACCAAAACCGCCATTCTCTTCGTCGTAGCTAATGCGGGATTTTTTATAAAATTCCTTCATCAACGTTTCATCTAAAGTCACCGATTGCGTGGATATGCGATCCCCTGCTTCAATAAATTTTCTTACCGTATCTCCCACAGCCTTTATTTTTTTCGGTTGCTCAATCCATGCGGTGCTCAATGCACCGATAATTTTCATAAGCTCGTTTTTAGGAAAGTACGTACCGCCAAAGACAGGGATTTTTTCGGGTGTCATGATCACAGTTAGAGGCCAACCACCACTACCGGTCATCGCCTGCACAACGTTCATATAAAACTGGTCCACATCGGGATGTTCTTCGCGGTCTACTTTTATGCAGATGAAGCTCTCATTCAACATCGCGGCAACTTCCTCATTTTCAAACGATTCTTTTTCCAGAACATGACACCAGTGGCAGGTGGAATAGCCGATGCTTAAGAAAATGGGCTTGTTTTGTTCCCGGGCAGCTTGCAGCGCTTCTTCGCCCCATGCGTACCAATGAATGGGATTGTCTTTGTGTTGCAGGAGGTAAGGACTTTTCTCATGCACCAGACGGTTGTAAGGTTTCGCGGCGAAAGCTCCGTCATAAAAGAAGAAAATCGCTATCGAAAGTGGAATGATTAGGAGTAGAGAACGTCGCATAAAAATCAGAAACCCGGAAAAGGATATAACTCAGGATACCACAAATATTTTTCGGCAATGAACGACCCCGCCGCAAGCA
>JAESTE010000101.1 GCA_016763735.1 Nitrospinaceae bacterium
ACGCGTTAAAAGAAAAGGAACGTCTCTATTTTGCTGAACATGTGGATGGGTTCAACAAGGTAAAGTCTGACGGTGTCACCTATGAAGGTGGGGTGCCGGCAGATTACGAAGTTTATTTTTCTATTTCAGAAAGCACCGAACATCGGTGTCCTGTTATGACGATCACCCATCATGGTGGTGTGGACATCGAAGAACTGGACCCTGATAAACTGGCCGTAGTTCCGTTTGATGCGTTGACAGGTTTGAAAGCATTTCATGTGTCGAATGCGTTGATGGATCTGGGTGCGCCACCGCAGGTGATCAGCCCTTTGGTTCAGAACTTGCCAAAACTATGGGATTTATACAACAACTACGGAATGTTGATGTTGGAACTCAACCCTATTCGCATGCAACCCGGTAAAGGCGGACGCTTAACTCCCGTTGCCTGCGACTTCAAGTGTGCGTTTGATCAGGATGACCCGGCGTGGAAAAGATTGCATCTGCCTATGCATCTTTTCGCATCCGACTATTCTGAGTTCGAACAAGAGATCAATCAACTCCGCACCTATCAGGGGCAGAGCGATGTTTTCGTTATGAATGATAAGGGAAGCATTACCGCACCCACTTTTGGGGGTGGCGCAAATGCCATGGTTACCGAATTGTTGGGAGAAGAGGCTACCATCTCTTCAGACTTCGGCGGTAACCCTCCTTACGAGAAGATGAATGCTATTTCAAAAATCAGTTTTAAATACTGGCTGCCACAGTCGAATGTCCTGTTCATCATTGGCGGAAAAGCCAACAACACGGATATCTATGAAACGTTCCGTGCTATGGGAGATGGGCTGCGTGAATTCTTTCAGACGCATGGTCCGATTCCGCTTTTCGTTGTTGTCGGACGAGGTGGCCCCAATGTCATCCGTGGAATGAATTATCTGCAGGAAATTTTGGATTCTCTGGGACTGCCTTACCGTTTCTTCGGTCATGATAGTGCAATGTCCGAAGTTATTAATTACGCTCTCGCAGTCAACGAGTGGATGAAAAACGGTGGCAAAGACGAAATTAAAGCCAAATTAAAAATTTAACTTATCGTAACTGTTGGAGGTTTGAATGCATAAGCAAGGCGTAGGGGATTTCCCCTTTTACTGTGGCATCAACTCGCTGTCTGAATTGGCAACCAAAGATGATAGATGCGTAGTATTAAATATTCTGGGTAAAGAGAGTTCAAGTGTTACCCCTATCAGTAATGACTATTCTGGCGGTAACATTGTGTTCGGTACCGGCCCGGGAAAATCAGGCAAAAGCCTGATGACTAAGTCTGGGAAAATTCCGGTTTACAATTCTATTAAAGAAGGTATGAAAGCGGGGCATAAATTCAACACCGTTGTAATTTATCTTCCCCCTTCGGGTGTGAAAGATGGACTTGCCGAAGCTGTGCGCGACAATCCTGATCTCACTAAAGCAATTATTCTCACCGAAAAAGTTTCAGTGAAAGATTCTCGAGTCATGAGAGCGATTTGTCAGGCAAATGGAGATGATCTGTTTGGCGGCAATTGCCTGGGACTGGCCGATGCATGGAACCATGTCCGATTGGGTGGTGCGTTAGGGGGTAGTGCTCCTGAAGAATCACTCATTAAAGGTTCGATCGCTCTTTTTTCCAATTCCGGTAACTTCACCACGACTATTGCCGTATACCTTTCTACAGCAGGGTGGGGGACTACAACTTCTGTTTCCAGTGGAAAAGACGTCTACATTCAATACGGAGCAAAAGAGTTTCTGTACGCTTTCGACAATGACGATCGTTCTGAGGCCGCAGTCCTATACAGTGAGCCAGGTGGATACTATGAGCAGGGGTTGAAGTCTGACAAACCTATCGTTGCATGTGTTGTAGGACGGTGGAAAGCACGATTGACCAAAGCCTGCGGTCATGCAGGGTCTTTGTCTGGTGCGGGTGATGATGCTCTCGCGAAGGAACAATGGTTCATGGATTATTTTGGAGTCGATGGAATTTACACTCCGGAAAAACCAATATTCTCGAAAAAGGGTGCACTGGTTACTAACATCGCACATATTCCGGAAGCCTTGACCAAGGTCATGGAACTCAATGGTAAGAAACCGGATTTCGATTCACGAGGTAGCCTTGACCTGAAACCGTGGTTTGGCAACAACCAGGGCTTATCTTTGCCGTCAGAATTGGATCTACCCGTAGTCAAAGCGGCTAGCCCGTACAACGAACAGATTGAAGCTCTCGATAAAATGGTGGGCGCACAGCATCGACGTGAGACTTTGAAAGATGCCAGTGGTGCTTCGATGATGGACCCGAAAACTCAGGTATCGAAAATTCATAACACATCTATTCTCGATGCTTCGATGAAAACCTTTGAAGCCAATTTGGTTTTTGCACTCACGCGGCAATACACTTGTGAGTACGGAGAAAAGATAGCTAACATTGTCTTGAATATGTACGTCAACCAGCATAATCAACCGACAATGGCAGCGGCCCAAGCGTCTCGTGAAAATGGCAACTCGCCCAACACCGTTATATCTTCCGCAGTAGCGATTGTCGGAAAGAAAATGGTGCAGAAAGCCATGGATGCTTCGACTGCGTTATTAGAGTTGTTCCAATTCACCAAGCTCGGTGGACCGAAAGAAAAATTTGATTACGCTGAACAATTAAAGGAAGCAGATAAATATAAAGACGCTCTGCTTGCAGATGGCGAAGATAAATGCGCTACAAAACTGGCCGAATGTCTCAATAAAGCCGGTGATTCTGTATTCATTAAGTTTGTACAAGATTTTGCAGCAGCCAACGGTGGAAAACTTTCTACTGATGCATTATTCGGTGCGGTATGGGTTACTCTTGGGTGGGAAGCGTTACGAGGTAAAAAGATTTCTAAAGACACGCTCACCCGTTTGCCTTGGTACTCACGTATCTACAGCACCATCGTTGGGGTTTCTGCTCCAGCTTCTCGGCATACAGAAGATGCCATTGCCGGGGTCAAGCTCGAAGAGTTGATTCCCAACTACAGTTTCACTAAAACGGCATTTGTCACGTTGTTAGGTCGACAGCCTACTGAATCCGAACTCTATGAGTTTCAGGTTCTACTTGGACTCATCATCACCAACGGACCGGGCACCATTTCGGCTCAAGGCTGCAAAGGCGCAGTCAGTGCTGATGGACCGGAACAGCCTCAGCGTGTGCAAGTGAACAAAGCTTTTATCGGATTCCTCACGCATACCGGTTTCGCCCATGGCGGAAACGGCTATGAAGCGGCAGCATTCCTTATGGAAAACTTCAAGGGCAAAGGCTTGAAAGATCCTGCTGATGGCAATCACGGTCTTGACCTCGATGCCATGGCTCTTAAAGTTGCGAATGAATATTCTGATTATAAGAAGAAGCAAAAAGCAGTGGGTAACCTTGATTATGCCAAGTTGCCTTGCGTGAATCATCCTATATTCAAAGGCAAAGATGTGAACTACGATCCGCGCGAGGTTTTCGTTAATGGTCTGTTCAAGGAAAAAGGTATCAACAACGTTTTTCTTGAGTTTTACCACAGCCTCGTTCAAGCGTTATTCAAGGCGAAAGTCAGTAAGAACGTTTATTGTGTGAACATCGATGCGGTTATCGCCGTTATCCTGCTCAAAATTGTTTGGACCGATTTTAGCGGCGGCAAGCTTAAGGAAGAGGATATCGAATCTGCAAGTTTCGCTACCTTCTTGTTCGGCAGAATGATCGGTTGTGCAGCGGAGATCGACGACCATACTTCACGTGGTAAGA
>JAESTE010000102.1 GCA_016763735.1 Nitrospinaceae bacterium
CAAGCTGATGGATCTGCTAATGCTTCAGCTTCACTGGGACTGGCTCCATACACCTACCTGTGGGATGATGATTCGACTCAGGTAACACCCATTGCGACTGGATTATTGGCTGGAGGGTACACTGTGATTGTCACCGACTCCAATGGATGTGCAGGTACAACGACTGTGACTGTTAGTGATTCTGTTGGACCAACCGCAGCGATTGGAAGTATCTTCCTGGTAAGCTGCCCTGGAGGTAACGATGGAGAAATGACCGCAACGGCTACTGATGGAGATCCACCTTATACTTTCCTTTGGGATGATGGTTCAGCCCAAACGACCGCTACAGTTACCGGACTTCCTGTTGGCACATATTCAGTCTTAGTGACTGATGCTAATGGATGTGTTTCCAGTATTTCTGATGTTATTACCGGTCCAGTTGCTCTTTCTAGTACCATATCACCTGTGACGAATATATTATGTAATGGATCTTGCAACGGCGATGCGACCGTGTCTACTACTGGTGGAACTTCACCTTATACATATGTGTGGAATGACTTGTCCTCCCAAACAACGGCTTTGGCTACAGGATTGTGTGCTGGGACATATGTAGTTCAGGTACTTGATGGAGCTTCTTGTCCTGATAGTGCCACTGTGATCGTTACGGAACCAACAGTGTTGACTTCATCATTGATATTTACAGCCACATCTTGCAATCTGGTTTGCGATGGAACTGCAAGCGTTTCAGCATCAGGTGGTGTTACACCTTATACTTATTTATGGGATGACCCGTCGGCGCAAACAACGGGAACCGCTGGTGGTTTATGTGCTGGATTGGTCACCGCCACAGTTACAGATGCCAACGGCTGTGTAAGTGTGTCAAACATTGCCGTTACCGAACCTGTGGCATTGACCTCAAATATTATCCAGGAAATTGGCGTTGATTGTTTTGGAGATTGTGATGGAGTTGCCGAGGTAGCCCCATCAGGCGGAACAGCACCATATACATTCTTATGGTCTGACGGACAATCAAGTGCATTGGCCATAAACCTATGTGCTGGAACCTATACTGTGAATATCACAGATGCCAACGGATGTACAGTTTCGGATACTGCAATAATTACAGAACCAGCTGATTTGGTTAATGTGTTCTCAAGCCTTGATGTCGATTGTAATGGAAATGCAACGGGTACGGCTACTGCAACTGTATCTGGAGGTACGGCACCATATACTTATCTCTGGGATGATCTTGGTTTCCAGACGAATGCTATAGCCACAGGCTTAATTGCAGGCGGGTATTGTGTTCAGGTAACTGACAGCAATGGGTGTTCAATTAACGAGTGCATGACGATCACCGAACCAGTGGCAATTGCAATAGTGATTGACACGACAGGCGCAAATTGTGGATTGGCTGATGGTTCGGCTTGTGTTACAGTTTCCGCGGGTGTTGCTCCATTTACTTATCTATGGAATGATCCTTCTAACCAAACAACTGCATGCGCAACAGGTATTGCTTCAGGTACATATGACCTAACTGTTACCGATAATACAGGATGTACAGCCTTGGGATTAGCAGTAGTGAGCGACCTAGGAGCGCCAACATTAGTGATTTCGGCACAAGGAGATGCAAGCTGTAACTTAGGATGTGATGGATTTGCTACAGTCTTAATTACTAACGGTCTGCCTCCATTCACTTACAGTTGGAATGATACCACTGCTCAAACAACAGCGCTTGCGACTGGATTGTGTGCGGGAACATATGTCGTTTCTATCCTTGATTCCAATGGATGTACTGGAAACATTGCGGTAACGATTTCAGAACCACCTGCGCTTAATGTTATAATATCATCTCAAATCGACGCCACATGTAATGGGGATTGTGATGGAAGTGCAACTGGGTTGGCGGCTGGGGGTACTCCACCTTATACTTACCAGTGGAATGATGTTGGAACGCAAACAACGGCAATGGCTTCGTCTCTCTGTGCTGGAGTATATGGTTTGACCCTTATAGATGCGAATGGATGTACTGATACCGTGTCTGTCACGATTGGGCAACCTGCCCTAATTGTTCCTTCCGTTGTTGGAAATGACGCACATTGTAGCCTGGCAGATGGCTCCGCCACAGTAACTGTTACTGGTGGAAATGGATTAAACGGTTTCTTATGGGATGATGGTCAAAATACTGCAACGGCTATTAACTTGCTAGCTGGTACATATAATGTGGTGGTAACTGATATCCTTGGTTGTAGTCAAAATATTTCTGTAGTTATCAATGACCTTCCTGCAGGCGTGGCAACGATATCTAGTGCTATAAACGTAAGTTGCAATGGCGGCAATGACGGTTCGGCTACCGTATCCATGGGTGGCGGACGGGTTCCTTTTACATATAGCTGGAACGATCCTGCATTTCAAACTACGAGTACAGCAACGGGATTAGTTGCTAATACTTATAATGTAAATGTGACAGATTCATTTGGTTGCGTGGTGACAGCGTCCGTGGCAATAGCTGATCCTCCCGCCTTGACTTTAACAACTGTTGCAGATAGTGTTACATGCAATGGAATATGTGATGGATCCGCTACAGTAACTGGCATTGGAGGAACCTTGCCTTATACATACCTGTGGAACGATCCATTGGCACAAACCAACGACAGTGCTACAGGACTGTGCTTAGGAGTATTTACAGTAACCGTAACAGATAACAAGGGTTGTATTGTTACGGCAACGCAAGTAGTTGATGAGCCAGCGTCTATTTCACTTTCAGAATTCCATTCAGATGCAAATTGCCAACAATCAGACGGAATTGCAACGGTAACCGTTACAGGAGGAACATCTCCGTATACCTACCTATGGTCAAATGGGGCAACTACCGCTTTCATAAATAATATTTCTGCTGGAACATATATTGTTACTGTAACAGATGTGAACGGCTGTGTCCAAACGCTATCCGTAACTATTGCGGACATTGCCGGGCCTGTGGCTTCTATTATTGTGAGTGGTAATGCTACATGTTATGGAGTTACTGATGGGTTTGCCACGGTATCTGTAATAGGAGGAACTCCACCCTTTGTATATTTATGGAATCCATCTGCTCAGGTTGCGCCAACTGCAGCAAATCTAGGAGCAGGCATCTATACAGTTTCGGCAACTGATACAAATAATTGTGTGGCTTCGGCATCCGTAACGATAACCCAGCCTGATTCAATCATCTTCAATCCATCTCTCACAGACCCAACTTGTTTTGGTGACTGTGATGGAGACGCTGGTGTTTCGGTGGCTGGTGGTACAGCTCCATATACATACTCCTGGAATGATCCTGCGGCTCAAACAACTGCTTTAGCCACAGGCTTGTGTTCAGGTATATACAGCGTGAACATCGCAGACAATAACAACTGCCCAGCAATTGGTACATTTGGGCTGACAGATCCGTTACCGATGACTGCCACATCAGTTAGTACCGATGAGCTCTGTCTAGGTTCATGTGATGGAACTGCAACTGTAAGTGTATCAAACGGCACGCCTGCATATACATACCTTTGGGATGATCCAGCTGCTCAGGGAACGCCAACTGCAGCAGGATTATGTGCAGGAAATTTCAATGTGACGATAACAGATGGGAATGGTTGTTTTACGACATCGCAAGCAACAGTTGGTTCACCTCCTGTTCTTGTAGCTTCTATTGCCAACTTTGGTAACGTCAGTTGCTTTGGATATTGTGATGGATTTGCTCAATCAACCGCAACGGGCGGAACGCCACCTTATAGCTATCTATGGGATGATGGACAAACGGCAGCTCAGGCAGTTGGACTGTGTGCAGGAGCATATGTGTTGACGGTAACTGATGGCAATGGATGTACGGCAACAACTAATGTTATAATTACAGAGCCTCAAGGTATGGTGGTAACTACTTCCCAAAACAATGTGACATGCTATAATGCATGCGATGGAAATGCCACGGCAAGTTTAAGCGGAGGTACTCCTCCGTTCACCTACCTGTGGGATGATGTCGCTTTGCAGTCCACCTCGGTAGCTAATAATCTTTGCAATGGTATTTACAATGTTTCAGTTACCGATAATAACGGTTGCGTTCAAACAGCATCGGTTGTCATTACGCAGCCTCAGCAGCTTGGCCTCGTACCGACGGTTGTACAATCAACTTGTGGATTTAATAATGGAAGCGCATGTGTCAATATCATTGGGGGAATCACGCCGTTCTTAGTTCAGTGGGATGATCCTGCAACGACAGTTGGACTTTGCGCTAACAATTTGTTCGCAGGCGTGTACAATCCAATTGTGAGTGATGGAAACGGATGTTTCTTCACCATGCCAGTAATTGTTAGTGACATTACAGGTCCTACGGTTGACAGCATTACATGGACAGACGTAACATGTGCTGGAGATAGCAACGGAACGGCTACGATTGTGGCCACAGGTGTTGCAAATCCGCTCACATATTTTTGGAAGTCTGGATCTGATACCATCGGGACGGGTATTACCACGGTATTCGGATTATGGGGTGGAACTTATAGCATTACAATAGTTGATAATAACGGGTGCATTGCTGGAGCTTCAGTTACCATCAATGAGCCGGCTGCTGTAGCTGCAGCAATTATTACAACAAACGGTGCCTCTTGCTTCGGAATCTGTGATGGTTCGTCAACTGTACTTGCGGGTGGAGGAACGACTCCATACGGTTATGCCTGGACGGATGGTCAGACTACAGCAACGGCAACAGGCTTGTGTGCTGGATCACACAATGTATTTATTACGGATGACAATGGGTGTATGATATTTAAAACTGTGGTAATTATTGAACCAGGTCCGTTGGCGGCTAATGATTCAATTATTCCCGTGAGCTGTGCCGGGGATGCGGACGGAGCAATTTACCTCAATGTTACGGGTGGAACTCCATTCTTTATCTATGGATGGACACCAAATGTTGGTTCAGGACCAATTGTTACCAATCTTTCGGCGATCTGTTATACAGTGAATATTCAGGATATCAATGGATGTATATTAAATGAAATTTATTGTATACCGGAACCTTGGCCTCTGGTTGGAACGCCAATTACGACTCCTTCATTTTGTACCGGGGCGAATGGAGAAGCAACTGTGGTAGGCACAGGTGGAACTACACCTTACACTTATCTATGGCCAGATGGGCAAACTACCCCAACTGCAACCAACCTGGTTGCAGGAGTTACTTATAATTTTGAGCTCAGCGATGCAAATGGATGCATGGTAATTGTACCAGTAACAGTAACTGATCAACCAGCACCAGCGATATCTATCTCTGCTCAAGGAGTTGATTGTAATGGATTTGATGATGGTACTGCCACGGTTGTTATCGATAGCCTTGGTGCTCCAATCTTTACTTATCAGTGGGATGATCCTCTTGCCCAGAATACACCAACAGCTGGGGCGCTTGTTGGAGACATGATTTACAATGTTATGGTAACCGATGCCAATGGTTGTACTGCAACATTGCCAGTTTATGTTTCAGAGAATCCACCTCTAACTATAATCGCATCTCCAGTTGACACGATCTGTTATGGTGAGCAAGCATTTATATCGGTAACTGGAGGAGGAGGCTTACTGATCAATGATTATTTCTATACATGGAGTAATGGAGTGAATACGCAGTCACAGTGGGTTTCACCAGACTCGACTACAACATATACGGTATATATTGATGATGAGGCGGGATGTCGATCGGAGGATACGCTGGATGTAGAAGTTGTTGTTCATCCTCAAATAACGCTCACAGCTACCTCCATACCTGTTCCTAATTGCGAAGGAGATAGTACATACTTATCGGCTGTCGCTGGTGGCGGTATGGGCGGGCCTTATACGTATGACTGGACTGGTGCCGGTAGTGATTCGGATACGACTATCTTCAACTTGCCACTTGGTGTGAGCTCATTTACAATAACGGTTAGTGATGCTTGCCCTCAGGACTCTTCTATAACATTGGATATAACAGTTCATCCTTCTCCAGATTATTCAATATCGGTGTCAGGTGAAGGCTGTGAGCCATTTGTGCTGACTACTGTGGCGGGTAGTGGCGGTAATCCTCCGGTTACGATTGTATCATGGTTGTGGGACTTTGACGATGGCTTTACGTCCACGGAACCAGATCAGACAACGCATTTATATACACAGTCGGGATCTTATGACGTATCCCTGGTGATAATTTCAGATATGGGATGTGTGGATACAGTCCCAAGCTTGGCTCCTGTCAATGCCTATGGATTGCCGGTTGCTGGATTTGATCTTTATCAAGGTGGAGTAAAATTAGATTCTCCTCATGTGATATCCATTCTCACACCTACAATTGATTTTGTAAATGTGTCCGACAGTGTTGTAGCATGGTTCTGGGACTTTGGTGATTCGAACTCAACGGACAACAACAGTATACTTGAAAATCCATCTCATATGTATAACGATACAGGTACATATACGATTATGCAGGTGGTAATGACTGCTGATAGTTGTTTTGATACGACGTATAAGGAGGTTACCATTGAGGGTGATTATATCATCTTCGCGCCTAATGCATTCACGCCAGACGGAGACGGAGATAATGATTATTTCTTCCCGAAAGGCATAGGAGTAGATGGTCAGTCGTTTAGGCTATTCATATTCGATAGGTGGGGTGATCTCATTGCAACGGTTGAAGGTGTATGGAGTGACGATATAACTATTGGATGGGATGGTAGGGCTAACTTTGGACAATCTGAGGCCCAAATAGATGTCTACGTATGGTTAATCCAAACAGAAGACTTTAGAGGCGATGCCCATGGATATGTTGGGCATGTCACGCTATTGAGGTAAACACCACCTTAAATGTTCTCCATATTGGGGTTCCCACTTCGGGAGCCCTTTTTTTACACTTTTTTTCTAAAACTCCTTAAAATCAAGGGGCGTATTGATAAAAAACGCAAAAATTTACGAAAATTGTTGAAAAAATAGGGGGTATTGTTGAAAAAAAACCATATTTTCAAGCAACTAGGCCCCTTTTTTGCCTAACTTTGGGCAAAATATTAGATTATTCATTTAAATAACGGAAAAAACAATTCTCATCTATAAAATTTTTATGGCTACCCACAGATTTTCAGCACTTGAAACAGTTTTAACAAGAACACCAAACTACATTGATCCACCGTCCGATAAAGTTTCGGATTATTTCGGTATGAACGTCTTTAACCAAGGTGCTATGCGAAAATTTCTTTCTGAGGAAGCATATGCATCTGTGATGGAAACAATAAGCCAAAGTGCTAGTGTAGATCGCAAAATGGCTGATCAAATTGCCTCGTCTATGAAGGCTTGGGCATTGAGTAAAGGAGCCACACATTATACACATTGGTTTCGGCCTCTAACTGGTTTGACCGCTGAAAAGCATGATGCTTTCTTCAATCCAATTGAGGGTGGACTATCCATTGAGAAGTTTGAAGGAGATCAATTAGC
>JAESTE010000103.1 GCA_016763735.1 Nitrospinaceae bacterium
CTCTAAAGGCTGCATGGTTACTTCGCAAGCCAGCTCCGGGGCTTTACACATTTCCAGGAATGTATGTTTCTCTTTCAAGTCTCGGTAAACTTTCATATACCGGCCTGCCTGACGCATAAACCAGACAGGTGTTTTATCCACCGGTTCGCCCCGGCATGCTTTTAAAAATCGAAACTCACTTGAATCGCTCATAGCCCTCTAAATAGAAAATGGATTAAATTTTATTGATTATAAGACGGGACACCGACAGGTTCAACGGTTTGTTTGCGTGCTTCTGAAATCCAAAAACTCATCCTACAAAATGTCGTTTCCGCACACATTCTAATTCCTGCAAAACCATAGGCTCGGCTTCTGACGCCAGTTTCTCATTGAGCAGAGGTATGCTTTCAGAAAACAAAAGTTCTCCCAGAGCCCAAACAGTATGGGCGCGGATGAGAGGCTCCTTATCCTCTAAGGCTTTTATCAAAAACGGCACGGCCTGTAGATTTTTCGAGTTTCCCAAGGCAACCGCAACATTTCGCAACAATCCACGCCGTTTGATCCTTTTTATCGGACTGCCCTTGAACCTCTTCCGAAATTCCTCATCATCCATAAGAATCAATTTGGTCAACAAAAAATTACTATCAATCTCTTTAAAAGCAGGTTCGTCTGTTTTTACTGCATAAGAGTTCCAAGGGCAAACGATCTGGCAATCGTCGCATCCGTATATTCTGTTGCCGATGGCTTTGCGAAACTCAATGGGAATAACCCCCTTGAGTTCAATCGTAAGGTAAGAAATACATTTTTTTGAATCCAACACATAGGGAGCAACGATAGCATCGGTGGGGCAAATATCGATGCAACTGCGACAAGTGCCGCAATGGTTTTCTGCCACCTCTGACTCTGGCAACTCAACATCGACTAAAATTTCAGAAAGAAAATACCAAGAGCCGATTCCCTGACTGAGCAAATTAGTATGCTTTCCAATCCACCCCAAACCCGCTCGTTGAGCCAACGGTTTTTCGAGGAGAGGACCTGTATCCACATAAATTTTGGTTTTACAGTCTGCAAACTCTTCTTGAATATTTTTTTCAAGCTCCTTCAAACGAGGCGTGATGATATCGTGATAGTCTTTATTCAAAGCATATAGGGAGATATCTCCCTTTTCAGGGAGGTCTAGAAAATCCATTCCCTTTTCTGCGGTGAAATAATTTGTCCTGAGACAAATAATGCTTTTGACTCCCTCTAACACGAGATTTGTGTCACGGCGTTTTTCCTCCCCGCGAGCCATATAAGCCATTTCCCCAGCGTATCCTAAGGACAGCCACTCACTGAAATTTGCACCCGCCTCTCCTATTTCAGGACTGGCAACCCCAAACCCATCAAAGCCAAGAGCGTAAGCCTTTTCTTCAATGATCTTTAGTCTTTCACTTTTTTTCAAATCGAGAATTTTCAGATAAGTTGAAGGAATCCCATTATTTTGATATTCTCAATAAAGTTTTGTAAATATGAAATTAAAAATCTTAACAGGGAAAAAAATTGAATAAAACGGGCTACATTTCAGATCCCTTTTATTTGAAGCACGAGAACGAACCTCACCCGGAAAATCCAGGCCGATTAATCGCAATTAAAGAGAAAATTGAATCTTCAAAATTTTACAACAACCTTACCTTAATTCAACCCCGCAAAGCCACTGTAGAAGATATTGCCAAAGTCCATGATATCGGACACATCAAGAACGTTGAGCAAAGCTGCAAAAATGGGGTTCGAAATCTGGATGCCGATACCGTAATTTGTCCAGACTCCCATGAAGCGGCACTATTGAGTGCCGGTGCCGGACTGGAAGCCCTGGACAAAATTTTAGAAGGAACTATTAACAACGCTTTTTGTGCAGTGCGCCCACCTGGTCACCATGCCGAACAAAATCGGTCTATGGGATTTTGCCTTTTTAATAACGTCGGAGTAATCGCCCGCTATGCCCAGGATGTCAAACAACTCGGAAAAATTTTTATTTTTGACTGGGACGTGCATCATGGAAACGGAACACAACATTCTTTTTATAAAGATTCCTCAATTTTTTACAGTAGCACCCACCAATACCCTTTTTACCCTGGCACAGGAGGAGAGGACGAAACAGGGACCGGAGACGGCCTGGGATCGAACTTGAATTTACCCATGCAAGCTTTTTCAGGAGATACCGATTATCTCAACGCAATAGAGCATAAATTGGTTCCAGCAATTCAAAAATTCAATCCCGATCTGATTATTATTTCAGCCGGATTCGATGCTCATGAAAACGATCCTCTTGCCCAAATCGAGCTGAGCACGGAATGCTATGGAGAAATGACACGACAGCTGATTGATGTAGCTAACGATGTTTGCGAAGGCAGAATACTTTCCATGCTAGAAGGTGGATATGATTATTCCGCGTTAGGAGATTCCGTTCAACTGCATGTAGAAACCCTGTTAAATCATCAGACTGGCAAATGAGATGACGTCTCCCCCACGACAATCCGATTTCCTCCCAGGCTACCATTATGGCCATGGCCATAATGGTAGTATTGGGATCAATACTTGGTGGAACTTTTTTGGGCCCGACTTTTTTTCTGAGCTTGGTGGGAGGTATTGCAGCAATACTTTTAATGGGCATGCTTTATAAGATAGGAAAAAATCACATGAGTTTGATCGGCATCAGCATATTCGGAGCATATACGCATACTCTTGCGACATCTCTCTGTGTCTATTATTTTCTTATTCGCGAGAGTTCTTTTTTTACATTGCTTCCCTTTTTCTTTTCACTGGCTCTCCTGACAGGAATATTAACAGGTTCTATTGCCAATACGCTCACCCGGCAAATGCAAGACATTGACTTTAATTTTGGAAAACTCTAATGAACGACCCCGCCGCAAGCAGACGAGATATCCCAAAAATATTTTTATTTACCAGGCGCGGCAAGCTACGGGGAATTAAACCCACTTTGTGGGATTAAAATAAAAAACTTTCGATAAGATATTGTTTTAGATATGATAAGAAAGATGTTTAATTCTCCGGTTAAAAAACAAACTATGACCAATCAGCCTGACCCAGACAGTAAGCTCAGTATTATTTTAGAGTTTTGGGATTTCCTGAAAACAAGAAAAAAATGGTGGCTAGGTCCTATTGTTTTAATAATGCTGCTAATGGGCTTGTTGATCGTCTTAACCGAGGGCAGTGCGGTCGCCCCTTTCATCTATACTCTTTTCTAAATATAGACCTTGCTAAAACTTTCTATTGTCATCCCTATTTATAACGAACGAGAAACCTTGGAGACTTTAATAGCCAAAGTCAACGCGGTTGATTACGACAAAGAAATACTATTGATTGATGATTTTTCAACCGATGGCACCCGTGAAATACTAAAGAAATACGAAAACAAAGAAGGCTTTCAGGTTCTTTATCACAACCGCAATCAAGGAAAAGGCGCCGCACTGAGAACTGGTTTTTCCAATGTGAACGGAGACATCATTATCATTCAAGATGCTGACCTGGAATACAATCCCGCTGATTATGGAACATTAATCGAGCCAATTCTGGACGGACGTGCAGACGTAGTATATGGTTCCCGCTTTCTGGGAGGCCCCCATCGCGTTTTATTTTTCTGGCATTCCGTTGGCAATATGGTGCTGACAACTTTTTCTAATATGCTCACCAATGTGAACCTTACAGATATGGAAACGGGGTATAAAGTTTTCACAAAAAAAGTCAACGATACCCTAACGTTTAAGTGTGATCGTTTTGGATTTGAACCCGAGTTTACGGCGAAGGTAGCAAAAAATAATTTCAGGATATACGAAGTCCCAATTTCTTATAATGGTCGCGACTATTCAGAAGGAAAGAAAATAACATGGAAAGACGGCGTCGCTGCCATCTGGTACATTATCAAATTCAAATATACAAACTGAGTGAACCCAATACCTAGTTAAGTTTCTCACCACAATAGCTACAAACATTATCCTCAAAGGCCACCTCGGTCTCGCAGGCTGAGCAAACTTGAATACCCTGCCGCTCTTCGAGAAGCTTTCTTGCACGTTCCACATCTTCTTTCCTGGCCCAGAGACGAACCTTCATTAAGTCTGCGACCGGAGCAGGCCCTGCATGAAAAGATATATTTTCCAACTGACAGGGGATATTTTCGTTCTCAAGAAAACCTCTGATGATATAGGCAGTAGCTTCATTTAGAATCGTGCATATGACAGCCAGCTCAGGAAATTTATCTTCCTTCAAGGAAGAGACAAGCTCTACATTGCAGTCGCGACAGGTAGGAGTGGTATCAGGAAATTCTTCTTCACATTTGGGACAAAACATCATTCATCAAACCACAAGAAATAAATCTCTAAATTCTTTTTAAAAGACGGTGAATTGCCTCGTACACGTTTTTCACGGTGATATCTTCCAAGCAATAAGGTTTGTTGTGCGGAGACGGTTTGCATTCCTTAAAAAAACGTTGGCGACAAGGTGAGCATGAATAGTTTTCTGTAAGAATCTCGCAATTCTCGGGTGCCATATAAGGACCTGTAGTGCCAACATTTCCAGGCCCAAATATAGCTACAATGGGTGTGCCCACCATAGCAGCAAGATGCATCATGCCACTGTCGTTACCAATAAACAGTCGGCTCTTTTTCAGAACCCCCGCCAAAACTCTCAAGTTCACTGCCGGAATAATCTTAACCTTGTCCGGAGGACAATAGTTTTTAATTCGATTCAATAATTTTTCTTCAGATTGCGTTCCTAATAAAACGATTTTCTTTCCACCCTCTTTAAAAATTTTCTGGCATAAAATTCCAAACCGCTCTACATGCCAGCTTCTTTCTACCTTGGACGTTCCCGGGTGCAAGGTGATAAACTCTTCATCTTCATCCAAACCTATATTCAACAATGCTTCGCGGATTGAGATGTCGCCCTCCTGTTTTATAACAGGACTGAAAACCGTATCTGGGACATCCATTTTTAAAGGCGAAAAAATTTTAAAAAAATACTCAACGCGATATTGGCTTTTTTTCAGATGATCGGTAGTCGGTATCGGATGTGTCAGAAGAATATCTCTACCATCTGTGTTGTATCCCAGCCTATGCTTTGCTCCTGTCAAACTTAATAGAAAAGCGGAACCAAAGGAATTAGGAAAAACGATACCCACATCAAACTGATACTTTTTGAGGCTGCGGGCAAACTTTATGCGTGTCCAAAGTCCGGAATTCGAACCGGAAGGCAAGAGAAGTACCGTGTTAATAGCGGGATGCCCAAGAAGCAGTTCATCGGAGGGAGATTTTACTACGGCAGTTATACGAGCCGTAGGATAGGCTCGACGTAGGGATTGCAAAACCGGAAGAGTCAATACTACATCACCAATCCAGTTTGGCATCCACAACACAATGCTGTGAATATCTTGATCGTATAGGGGTCGGGATTCGTCCATAACTTTACCAGCACCCTCTAACGAGGGATGCAACTAGAAATAATTGTTTTTCTAGCCAAGCAACTACTCTTCGCCCCTCGCCGGCACCAAGTCGGGGAAGGATTTACTTTACGCGATGTATCTGGGCACCCAGATTTGACAATTTTTCTTCCATACTCACATAGCCACGGTCGATGTGATAAATTCTGGAAATGACAGATTGACCTTTAGCCGCTAATGCAGCCAGAATCAATGAAGCACTCGCACGTAGATCCGTAGCCATCAGTGGGGCACCTGAAAGACCTCTCACTCCACTAATGATGGCGGTATGCCCATCTAACGTGATATTGGCACCCATCCTTTTTAATTCTGCAACGTGCATGAACCGATTTTCAAATACGGTCTCCATGATAATACTCTGTCCCTGCGCCAATGTCATCAACGCCATGAACTGCGCCTGAATATCGGTAGGAAAACCAGGGTAAGGATGGGTTCTCGCATTAACAGCGCGGATAGGCCCCTTTCCTATTATTCGCATTTTATTCTTTTCAACTTCAACATCGACCTGAGCCTCTTGAAGTTTCAGAGTAATGGGTTCTACATGCTGCGGTATGCAATTTTCGATCGTCACATCCCCTTGAGTGATTGCCGCCGCGATCATATAGGTTCCCGTCTCGATGCGATCCGGGAAGATCGTGCATTCAATGGGTTTGAGTGAGGTGGTTCCCAGTATCTTAATGATATCTGTTCCCTGCCCTGAAATTCTTGCCCCTGCCAGGTTTAAAATATCAGCGAGGAAAACCACTTCAGGCTCTTTCGCTACGTTTTCCAAAATAGTTTCACCCTCAGCTAAAACTGCGGCCATCATTAGGTTTGCAGTGCCTGTCACAGAAACCGTATCAAAATAAAATGAAATTCCTTTTAGACGATCCACTTCACCGTGAACATAACCCTGATCCAGCCAGACTTTTGCTCCCATCGCCTGCAAGCCTTTTATATGAAGGTCAATGGGCCGAGCACCAATGGCGCAGCCTCCTGGAAGGGATACGCGTGCCTTGCCCAGCCTTGCTAAAAGCGGCCCCAGTACCATGCACGAAGCCCGCATGGTGGAAACCAGATCATAAGGGGCTTCCGAGTTATTTACCTTGGAGGTATCCAGGATTATTTTCTCGTTACTATAACTTTCGACTTCAGCTCCCAGAGCTTCCAGAAGCTTTATCATCGTCAGTACATCGCGGACTTCAGGAACTCCATCGATGATATTCCGGCCCTCGGTCAGCAATGTTGCGGCAAGAACCGGTAACACCGCATTCTTGGCACCGCTCATTTTCACAGTTCCCACTAACCGCTTACCGCCTTCTATGACTATTTTATCCATTTGTCTTTTGCGCTTTGACCACTCGGTCGTAACCCGAATAATCCTGAATCACTTCAACATTTCGGTAACATGAAAAATTATCTAATAAAGCTGTAACCTCATCTGCCTGATCATGGCCGATCTCTAAAATCAAAAATCCGTTTTCTTCAAGCCGATCAATGGCCATCGGGATAATGGCCCGATAAAAGTCCAGACCCGTCACACCCCCATCCAACGCTTTTCCAGGTTCATGATTTCGAACCTCTGGCATTATTTTTTGGATATCTGCGGACTTGATATAAGGCGGGTTCGATAAAATCATAGAGAAACACCCCGACCAATCACTTTTTCTTAAATCCGTGCAAATAAATTCAATCCGATCTGCCACACCCTGCCGCACTGCATTTTCTTTAGCAATGCTCAAAGCGTTGGCATCTATATCGATCGCTGTAACCTTACATTCGGAAACCTCTACAGCCATTGTCACAGCAAGGGCTCCGGATCCCGTTCCCAAATCCAGAATTTTAGCAGTGGAGGATGATATGCAATTCAAAGCTGTCTAGATAACCAACTCCGTTTCAGGTCTGGGAGCGAGAACATTTTCATCGACAACAAAATCAAGAGACCAAAATTCCTGATGCCCGACAATCAGGGAAATGGGTTCTCGGTTGAGTCGCCGTTCCACATTTTTTTTCGCTATTTGTTTTTCAGATTCGCTGAGAACCCTTTTGTCCTGCGTCCAAAGATCAGTTCGCGAAAGGTTCAAAGTATGGGCGAGTATGATTTCAGAATCCAGTCGGGGAGAGAGCACACCCGCATCGGCTAATTGGTTTTGCGACCAATTTAGAAATGAGCTGATGTTGGCAACCATCTTTTTTAGTTGTTGCCTTTAAGTGCTTCGGATTGGTAATGCAGAGTCAACGCATCGATGACTTCCTCAAGCGCGCCCTCCATAATCGCTGACAACTTATGCAGGGTTAACCCAATTCGGTGGTCGGTCACCCGCTCCTGCGGAAAATCATAGGTACGAATTCGTTCACTTCGATCTCCCGAGCCAACCTGTTGTTTGCGTTCGCTGTCCTGTTCATCATGTGCTTTTTTTTTGTTCTGCATCATACAACCGGGCTCTCAATACCTTCATCGCTTTTTCGCGATTCTTATGTTGCGATTTTTCATCCTGACACGTCACGATCATTCCGGTCGGAACAAATGTGAGGCGCACCGCCGAGTCAGTGGTGTTAACACTTTGCCCTCCAGGACCCGATGCGCGATAAACATCTATCTTAATATCTGATGGATTTATTTTTATATCGACATCTTCCACCTCAGGAAGAATAGCCACTGTGACCGCCGATGTATGAATGCGCCCCTGACTTTCGGTATCGGGCACTCGCTGAACGCGGTGAGTACCGCCTTCGTATTTTAATTTACTGTAAGCCCCTTTACCTGAGATGTTAAAGATCACCTCTTTGAAACCGCCCTTGCCAGTCAGGTTGGAACTTAAGATTTCCACCTGCCACTTTTTTTCTTCTGCATAGCGGGAATACATTCGAAACAAATCGGTTGAAAACAGGGCTGCCTCTTCTCCTCCTGTTCCTGCGCGAATTTCAACGATCACGTTGCGTTCGTCACGCGGGTCTTTTGGCAAAAGAAGGAGTTTTAAATCACTTTCGGCTTTTTGTTTTTCAATTTCTACCTGAGCCAAGTCTTCTTCCGCCATCTCCAACATTTCCGGATCCTTCTCTTCTTCCAGAAGCTTTTTACTATCTTCCAATTGCTGGACGAATTTTTTTAAATCTTTAAACCTTTTTACAATCGGCGTTAAATCAGATTGTTCTTTGGCATACTTCTGGAATTCGGATTGCTGAGCGATAATGTTAGGGTCGCTGAGCAATCCGTTGAGATCGTCATAACGTTTCTCAACCGTTTTCAACTTATCAAACATGGGAGATGCCTTTAGAAACCCGCGTCAAGCGGGAAAAGCCGAGGAAAGAAAAAGCAGGAGAAGCTACTGAGGGCTTACGGGTTCAGCCTGTTCTACAGCGGGTTTTGCCTTGCCGTATTTGCGATTAAATTTTTCAATGCGACCTGCCGTATCCAGAAGTTTCTGCTTTCCGGTGAAAAAGGGATGGCATTGTGAACAAATTTCCACATGCAAATCTTTTAGGGTTGTTCGCGTCGTTACTTCCGCTCCACATGCGCAACGAACCGTTGATTCGTAATATTCTGGATGAATTCCTTGTTTCATTGTGTCACCGTCAAGAGTTCATAGTCGCCAAAAATTCGGCGTTTGTTTTAGTTTCCTTAATCTTCTGCAGGAGAAGGTCCATCGTATCATGGATGCCCATAGGGAGCAAAACTTTTCTCAATAACCACACGCGTTGCAAGTCTTGCTCTGGCAAAAGAAGCTCTTCCTTGCGAGTGCCGGAGCGGTTGATATCGATGGAAGGAAAGGTTCTCTTATCCGCAAGCTTGCGATCGAGAACGATTTCCATATTACCTGTACCCTTAAATTCTTCGAAAATGACGTCATCCATGCGGCTTCCTGTGTCAACCAAAGCTGTCGCAATGATGGTCAGACTCCCGCCTTCCTCCAGGTTTCGAGCCGCACCAAAAAATCGTTTCGGACGCTGTAAGGCATTGGAGTCGACACCACCCGACAATACTTTTCCGCTCGGTGGAACAATGGCATTGTAAGCTCGAGCCAAACGGGTAATGCTGTCGAGCAAAATTACGACATCGCGTTTGTGCTCTACTAGCCTCTTAGCCTTTTCGATGACCATTTCAGCCACTTGAACATGTCTCTGGGCCGGCTCATCAAAGGTCGAACTTATTACCTCTCCACGCACCGAACGTTCCATATCGGTTACTTCCTCCGGGCGTTCGTCAATCAGAAGTACGATCAACGCTACTTCCGGGTAATTCGTACTGATGCTATTTGCGATCGACTGCAATAACATGGTTTTACCGGTACGTGGCGGGGCCACGATCAATCCACGTTGTCCCTTACCAATGGGTGTCATCAAGTCCATGACGCGAGCACTGTAATCTTTGCTAGCCGGGGTTTCCAAGCGAATGCGCTCTTCTGGATAAAGGGGAGTTAAGTTGTCGAATAAAATTTTGTCTTTGGTCTTGTCTGGATTCTCAAAGTTGATCGCCTCTACTTTCAGTAAAGCAAAATAGCGCTCACTGTCTTTGGGAGGTCTTATCTGACCAGATATCGTATCGCCCGTACGCATATCGAATTTTCGTATCTGCGAAGGAGAAACATATATATCATCTGGACCTGGGAGGTAATTGTAGGTCGGCGCTCTGAGGAACCCAAATCCGTCAGGGAGAATCTCCAATACACCTTGGCCAAACATCAAACCGTCTTTTTCGGTCTTGGCTTCCAGAATTCTGAAAATCAGGTCCTGCTTCCTGAGGCCACTGTGACCTTGAATTTTCAAATCTTTAGCAATACTAGTGAGCTCAGATATAGTTTTAGCCTTAAGTTCTTCGATGTTCATTTGGGTCATGGTTTGTGGCTTCTTTGAGGTGAGAATAGAAATGGAATGTCTAGTATATGGTGGATTCTTGTAGAATTAAATATGACAGTTCATCAATTAATTAACGGCGAAAGCGCGGTAAAAACAAGCTGGTATGTGATTGAATTTGTATGGGATAATGTCTGGGAGCTTTCGGAGCTTGCTCACTTTATTAAGTTATCCCCCATTTGTCAACCTCTTTCTCCACGGCGAACCGCCGCAGGTAAAAGGTCGATTCCAAAAAAGCTAAAAAGCATCGTTCAGCCTTTTAGCATAGTTCGTCAGCATTATCTCTTCAGGAACGGGAAGTTTAAAATTCAGAGCATACTTTTTACATGCCCAAAAGCGTTGTCCTTCTTGACCGGTTCCGACCTTTTGAGTCCAGCATCACGCTGGAGGGTTGACTCCTAAAAGTTTGGCAGGCAAAATAACCCGTGCTTCAATTTCCAAACCTATTATTCTTTAGAACCCGTAAGGATTTTTCATGGCAAAAATAAAAAGCAAAAGAGACGATACCCATCAATGCGAAAAATGCCTTCCAGCCTATTGCTGTAATTACTTCGCCTTTGGAATAGATGAACCCGAAGACCGACGCGATTATGATAGCCTGCTATGGAAGATCGCCCACGAGAATACGTCGATCTATATTTATAGGAAAGACTGGTTCATCATGATTCATAATCGGTGCAACTTTTTAATGCCCGACAATAAATGCGCAATCTATGAACATCGGCCTTATATGTGCCGCGAGCATAGCACCGAGTCTTGTGAGTACACTGGCGATGATTACGGTTTCACAGAGCACTTCAAAAGCTACTATGATTTATTAATTTATATAAAGGAAAACACCAACTTCAGGTTCAAACACGGGCCTACTGGGGTGGGGCCGAACTGCCTTTGATATTAGACAAAGAATATTACTTTTTATCTTCTTTATCTTTGGCGGCAGCTTTTTTCGGCTCTGTTTTCTTTTTGGTGTCTTTTTCGGTTTCTTTTTTCGCCGTAGCTTTTTTCTCAGCCGTTTTCGGCGTTGCTTCTTTTTTTGCTACGGTTTTACCTTTTGCTGGAGCAGGTGTATCACCCTCGCGGTCTACCAATTCAATAAATGCCATAGGGGCATTGTCCCCTTTGCGCGGACCGATTTTAATAATACGGGTGTATC
>JAESTE010000104.1 GCA_016763735.1 Nitrospinaceae bacterium
GCAACAGGAGCTACATTGAGTTTTCCGCATGGTATCGCGATAGATAAAAATGACAACGTGTTGATTTCTGATAAAGGAAATTACCGAATTCGAAAAATTTCTCCAGATGGCATTATCCATACCATCGCTGGAAACGGCATCCGTGGAAATGTCGGTGACGATATGCCTGCCATAAAAGCCTCTATTTATGGGGCCACCTCACTGAAACTGAACAACAAAGAAGAAATGTTCATTGTCAGCCCAAGCGGATTCGTAAGCCTAATTCGAAAGATTGATGAAAAAGGAATTATGAGAAAATTCCTTGATACGGTTACCCCCGCGTATCTTAAATCGATAGCAAACAGTAAGTATAAAGGCAAGGTACAAACCGGGGAACTGGCTATCATCACTACCTTTTCAGATTTCGCCTTCGACCACAAAGGCAATATGTTTATTTCCGACCGACTCAATCACCAGATTCGCAAAGTGGATTCAAAAGGCAACATCTCCACGATCGCGGGAACCGGCGAGTCGTCTCATTACGGGGATGGGGGGCCCGCAATTGAAGCGGCGTTTCGAGACCCCAACGCATTAGCAACAGACAAAGAAGGAAGTTTGTATATCGGGGATAGTGCCAATAATATGGTACGAAAAATCGATACAAAGGGTATCATTTCTACCATCGCGGGTAACGGTAACCACGAAGCCACTGGTGATGGAGGACCCGCAATGGAGGCTGGCATCCGCAATATAGACTACCTGGCGGTAAGCCCACAGGGGGAAGTTCATATAGCAGGAATGAATTCAAACTCTATCCGGAAAATTACTAAAGATGGGAAAATAGTTATGGTAGCTGGAACAGGTTACCAAGGTTATTTTGGCGATGGTGGTCCCGCGACCAAAGCCATGCTTAAAGGCCCTGTCGCCATCGCATTCGATTCGAAGGGCAATTTATATATTACCGACATGGGCAACAACCGTATCCGGAAAGTGGACTTAAAAGGTATCATTTCCACGTTTGCGGGAACCGGTGATTTCGGTTGGGCTCAAGATGGCGAAACAGTAGAAATTATTTTGCATCATTTCCCCTGATTGATCTCGTTTTCATGAGGTTTAACAACAAATCAGGCAGACATTTTTAAATTTTTTATCTGGAGAAATTTTACAATGAAACGTTTCATTCTCACCGGACTGGTTTTCATTTCGTCCCTGGTAATCAGTAATAATGCTTTCGCCGCCGACACAGATGTGTTTGCCAATATCTTAAAAAAAGCAGATAGCTTCGCTTGTACCCAACCCGAAAAACTTCCGAGTTTGTATGGCCAGGGTCTGGTCATTATGGAAGACGACAAACGTGCGCTGTTGGCAAACCGTGTAAAAGACTATCGCCATATGATGTCAGATTTCCGAAATATCAATTGTCGTGTTCAGCGCCAGATTCTCTCAGGGCATATGGGAAGTAAGATCGGGTATGTGCTGGCTGACGAAATCAGCAGCATCACTTCCAAATCGAATGACACCGATGAGCGACAGCACAGTGTCTGTAGTTATAGCTTTGTCAAAGAAGATTCAAATTGGAAAATAACTCTTGAGCATTGTTCCAGCTTGCCGGATTACAGCATCAATCCGGGGGATGATGCCTTGTACTATTTCCACAATCCTATTTATTGATCTCTCCTTACAGGGGAGGCAAGGCGATGTCTTGATGAAAGGCACAACATCTTTTTGTGCTCAATAAGCTTTTTCTTTTTGAGTCTAGCGTCACGCTGGCGGACATGGTTTGGTTAGATGGAAATTCCAGTGAAAAAAATTATTGCACATGTCGACCCTGATTTACGCGAACTGATTCCGGGCTACTTGCAAAATCGTCGCAAAGACATAGTAGCCATCGGTGCCGCACTCAAAGATGCGGATTTAATAAAAATTCGTACCCTCGCTCATTCCATGAAAGGTTCGGGCGGTGGGTACGGATTCATGCCAATCAGTGTGATTGGGGCTGCTATTGAAAAAGCAGCAAAAGAAAAAACCCCAGAAGATATCCAAACTCATCTCGATGAATTGCTCAGCTATCTGGACAGCGTTTCCGTTGTGTACGATTTGCCCGTCTGATTTGTTTAGGCGATTCAGTTGATTTCTTAACTTCGCTCTTATTCTTCCAAAAAATATTGTGTTCACTTTTAAAAAGGGACTGGCAATTTTTCTGATTACCCTGATAGGGGTCTACTCTGCCTACGCTCAGGAAAAGGATTGGACTTTCTGGCAGCAAAAATTTTCCCAAACAAAAGCGGACGATACCAACGATCACGAAACGGCGCATTTCTGGAGGACCCAGAAACCTCACATCAAAGAGGTAAAAGTCACCGCAACTTTGCCCGACTACCCTTGGGTGAAAGTCTCTGATTACAGGAACCGTTCGGTAGAGCGTTGCGTCACCTGCCACGATGGCATATCTGCCGTCAGCACATCGCATCCACCGGAGTTTGGTTGCGCTGTTTGTCATGGCGGCGAACCCGAATCCATCGACAAAGACCAGGCCCACGCCACATTAATATACGACCCCAAAGCAGGGACGGGAAAACGCAATCCATCAAGCCTCAATGTGGTTGAGCAATCCTGCGGGCAACTTTATTGTCACTCTGGCCATGCACAGGAAGACCGTAACCATATTCAACGGTTAAACAAATCCATGATGAATACTCTGGCTGGAGTGATTTCAGGTTTGCGCTATCAATGGGCTGGGCAAAATAAAAAGACCGCACGCTATGCAACAGAAGATATTGCAGACAAAGACGGCAATACACCGCATGAGTGGGGTGCTTTAGAAAAGCTGGATAAACTGCCCTACTTTTCTCATTTGGATATCCCGAAATCGGATAAAAAATCCATCCACGCGATTTCAAAGCATCCCGGCGACCGCCTTTTGCGCCAACAATGCTTTCAATGTCATATAGATTCCCCACCGCCGCCGGGACAATATCGGTCTCAAGGTTGCGCAGCTTGTCATTTTACTTATTCGAACACAGGCCTCTATGAAGGCGATGATCCGACTATCTCCAAAACGCAAACCGGTCATGCAAAGTTCCATAAGATTCAAGCCCTGCCAAAACGCACAGTGTGCGTGCAATGCCATAGAAGGTTTTCTTTGCAGCCTTTGGGCAATGATCCTTCTCCTGTCAAAGAAGATGATGCAACAGAATTCTATAGTGAAGAAATAAATGACGAGCTAAATATCGACCTGCCACTTCAAAAAGATGTATTTATCGAAGAGGGACTAAAAAGAGTTGAAATACTTACAGAAGAAAAAGTACTGGATGATGAAAACGAGCCGCTCCTCAAAAACCTTGAAGAGAACCCTGAAAAAGTCGTCATAGCAAGCAAAGAGGAACAATCCATAAAAGAAACTCCTCTATTTGCAGGTCAGGGAAACGTTCAGGTCGATGTTCATACCGCTCGTGGAATGGATTGCATTGACTGCCACACGCAGCGCGATATCATGGGAGATGGCAATCTGTATTCTAAACAACATCAAGCTGTGGAAATTCGTTGTGAAACCTGTCATGGTGATGACAAAAGCTATCCTCTGGTATCTCAAGTTACCGACCCAAAAGACGCAGTCATTCGACTCAGTAAACACTACAAGGGTGAACCCAATTCTGTCGGAGATTCGATGGCAGTTTCCGAACGAAAAAAACGAATGGCAAATGTAAAAGTTCAAAATGGAAAAATGGTTACCCTCGGTAAACGTAGCGGTCGTGTTTATGATATTCCTCTTGTTCGAGATACAGATGCGCATTTTATTCCACAACACCGATCTCGTTTAGAGTGCACCGCTTGTCATTCCCAATGGGTAGTTAAATGCCCCGGTTGCCATGTGTCTATGATATTAGGACAGAACAAGTTAGATTTGAAAATTGCACCACCTATGCAAATTCAGCAACCGGCACTTATGATAGGGCCTCGTGGGAAAGTTGCGCCGATGCTTGCGCAACCCGAAAGGCATTTTTCGCTGCTGGATGAAAAGGGAAATCCGGTTCCAGCATTGGGGCCTGCAGGACAACACTATGGAGAATATCGGGAATGGCCTTTTACCAATCCTCACAACACATCGGGATCAAACCTTGCTTATTCGTTGAACCCTCATTCCACAGGCACAAAAGTTCGCTCCTGTGAAAGTTGCCATTTGTCTCCCAAAACTTTAGGATTAGGAGAAGGCGACTTGAGAATTGGTGCGAATAATACCGGAAAAAATGATTCCTTGATTCCGCTGAACCATTCCGATGAACGGGGCAAGGCATCAAAATTTGATCCCGAGGCAAAAGTCTCAATGCGGGGAGAAATTCTTGCAGGAAGTCATCAACTCAGGGCAAGGCCTTTTAGCCAAAAAGAGATAATAAGAATTTTGAAAGTAGGTAATTGCATTCCATGCCACGATCAATATGACGACCCCATTTATCAGGATATTAAAAAAAGCTATACTTTCGAAGGCACAATGAAACACCGTAAACTGCGCGAAAAAATATTGAACCCAGAGCAAACACAACCGTGAATAAATTGTTTCGAATTTTTCTATCGCTGGGCTTTATAGTTGGGCTCTGCCTTGGCAGCTTCCTTACCTATTCCTCGGGCCAGAATACAAACGATTTTTCTGATTTTTTTGAGGGAAAGCAAAATGACGAATCGATTGCCGCCCCGCCTGAAAAAGATTCGTCCGGGATACTGGATTCCTTTCTAAAATCAGAATCCAAATCCAAAGATATTCAAGAAACAGAAATCGCTCCCGGGCCTGAAAAAACTTTGCACACCAAAGAAATGGTTGAGATGCCGGCCACGTCGCCGAAGACTCAAATCGATGCTTCCGATTTTGAAGACCCTTTTTATCGAGTCAGAGGATTTCAGGGCAATTCCGAAAAAGTCTTGCAACCTGGCACGACATTGGATGGGGTGCAATTTCAAACGTATGGAGACACCAACAAGTTCATTGAAAAATTTTATAAAGAATCTAATTTTTCACTCGAAGATGTGTATGGAAAAATAGAATATCTTGAAAGACGCGGTGGTTGCTATACCTGCCATCAGGGAATTGAGAGGATCAGCAACAACCACCGTTTTTCCTGCGTTCGCTGCCATGGTGGCAATAGGAGATCCAGTTCATTGCCGAATGCCCATAAAGGGCTTGTTTCCAACCCATCCTCGGCAAAAAATGCTCCCCGATTCTGCGGGAAATGTCATGGCGACCATGTTCGCAAAGTGGAACGATCGCTCATGTCCACAGCCAAAAGGATGGTCAACATCACCCGATATGGTTGGGGTGCTCAACCTGAGGATGAACTTCCATTTTCATTGCAACCGGATGATGACGAACAGGTCTTACCTAGTGCTGCAACGGGTCATCCAGTAGACGGGTTTCTCAGAGCAAAATGCCTGCGCTGCCATATTGGCTCTGAAAGCCCTCATCGCCCGGGAGATTACCGAGCATCGGGATGTTCTTCCTGCCATATGATTTACTCGAACGATGGCATCTCATTGTCACATGACCGGGCAATACAAAAACTGCAAAATAAAAGTGACAAACAAAACCGCTTTGCTAGAAAATTTTCCGAAAACTCTTTGAACAATCCACGCGGCTATCCGTTGCTACATAAGTTCACCGTTGCTGTTCCCAGTGTGCAATGCGAGCATTGTCACAACAATAACGGAGTGGGGCAAGAGTTCGAAGGACTATTTGCAAAACCCTCACGGCCCAGAGAAACACCGGAACAGATCAACGCAGAAAAACCCGTTTTATACGGTAAGGAACACGAGTTTCTGGTTCCCGATATCCATCGTGAAAAAGGCATGCATTGCATCGACTGTCATATTGGCGATGAAATGAAACCCGAAGTAGAACCCGACCAACTTCATTCGGGAGTACAGATCCGTTGTGTCGATTGCCATGGCACCCAGGAAAAACTTCCTGAAGAATTTCTATTAATCGAGTCGGACCCAAACACAAAAAAAATGATCGCGCGTGCCAACCTTAACCCCAATCTTAAGAAAAAAATTCGCGTGGGAGATACTGTTTTAGTTAATTCAAGCGGTTCCCCCATGTTGCATGTCAAACGGATTAAGAAGAAATGGGTTTTAATCTCAAAGGTCTCAGGCAAGAAGCACAATATCCCTTTACTCAAAAATCTCAAGCCTTCCATCGCGCACCAGATTCCAAAACATATGCAGGAAATGGAATGCGCCACCTGTCATGCACGTTGGGCGGCAACAGAATGGGGCATGCACGTTATACGAGAAGGAGATTTTAATCCTGAAAAATGGAAAAACTGGAACCTCTCAGATCCTTCCCTGCAATATTTACTGTCAAACTCGTCCATTGAAAAAACAGGGATGCTGGATTGGCCGACTGCCAAATCACTGCCGCAAAAAATTGAAGCCAACATATTGGATGAATACTGGTGGACCGTGTTCTCTGATGCCGGATGGTCCGATATGGTGATGGGTAAAAATTCGCGCGGGAAATATGCCATCCTGAAACCTCGCTATCAATATTTTATCACCGACCCGGCGGGACCATCAGGCCTCCCTTCAAAACGGGCGGAGCTTCCCTTAACGCTTGACGATTCCCCTGGCCTGATCTGGACGGATTATTCACCGCATACGATTCGGAAAACAGTACGTTCCTGTGAAAGTTGTCATCAAAACTCTTTATCCATGGGGCTTGGGGATACTTTGAAAAAATCCATTCAAGATGCCGGACAATTTTTTTCAGGATTAAAACAAAACAATCAGGTAAATCCGGACTTCCAGCTCAAACAAGGGATAGACCCGAACGGCATGGCATTGCAAACTCTCTTTCCGGGAGACAAATTCAACAATGGCTTTAGCTTCTACAGGAAGATTGATTTTCAAACTCGGCAGTCTCCATAGTAATGGAGCAATAGAGCAATCAACCAAACTAAAATCATCGCTTAAAAAGTAAGGCTTCACACTAAAGATTTCTATCGAGCTTATAAGGCTATCTTCTAGCTCTTTGCGTGCTTGCTCACCCGCTTCTGCATCACCATTTAGTATAATATCTACTGGTCGGTACCAATCTTTTTCTATATGAAACAACGCTAGACGTGACTTAGACCTTGATACTGGGTCTACAGGCATTAATGGAGGATGTGGAAACCTTTCATCAAAATATTCCATGATGACACGCGAATCATATAAAACCAGCTCACGGTCTACCAAGGTAGGTACTGAGTTGTATGGGTTAAGTTCTGATAAGTCTTCCGGTTTATTATTTTGATCTATCTGCACAACATCAGCAGTGATGTCTTTTTCCGAAAGGACTATTCTGGTGCGGTGACTTTGTATACAAGATGGGTCTGAGAACAAAGTCATCACAGATCTTCGATTAGCGATTAACGCCATATAATTTCCAAGGTTTAGTTAATTGTTGCTTTTAATGTATGTCTTCCCAGTAGTCACGCTTCATGAAATACACAAGCACTCCCAAAGCGGC
>JAESTE010000105.1 GCA_016763735.1 Nitrospinaceae bacterium
ACCATGGATTTTGATGTCACCGTACGTCCAGAAAAAGTGGTAGAAGTGGCAGGTATCCTGCTGCAGGAAATAAAAACATTTGCCACAGAGGGGCCGACCGAAAGCGAACTGGCTCATATCAAAAAAAGGTATTTTTTTGATCTAGATTCCGAACTGGATGACCCTTATAAGCAGGTCGTCCGCTATGCGTTTCCGCATCTTTATTCCAGTGAAATGTCGTTACAGGAAGAAAGAGAATTAATAGAGTCTATTACTGCAAAAAAAATGCTGGAAGTTGCTGAAAAAGTTTTTGAGGCAAAAAATCTCAACCTCATTTTGGTAGGCCCTTATACTAGTGAATTAAAGTCTCGACTTGAAGGATTGATTCACCAATTCTAACTCCCAATATGCATTTTAAATTATTTTATTCCCTGGCTTTGGGCGTAATCCTTTTATTTGGCGGTTGTTCTGCAAATATTGAAGGATGCTTGGAAGAAGGTAGTTGCGGCCCCGCAATAAACGTTGCCAATCAGGATGGAAATTTACCCGAAGATCCATTCGATCCCTTCTGGGATTCCAAAGAAGCACCCACCGCCATTAATATTGAACTAGGGCCGCAGATGATTACCAATCCCAAGTGGCCGAATCCTTCCACCCAACAGGTTTTGATCCGAGCTGTTAAAAACAGCGATGAGTTAGTGGTGTTACTTGAATGGGAAGACATTACCCGGGACGGCAACTTTGATCATTCTTCATTGTACGTTGACCGAGCCGCCATTATGTTTCCAGTCGAACCTAACAACGTGGCTCCTTCAATAACGATGGGGGAATCCGGAATGCCGGTGAATATCTGGCAATGGAAATCCATTGGGGGTGAAAAGGGGCAACCTGGAGTAAGAGCAAAATCCAAGCTAGCCTATCAAACGGTTGAAGATCTGAATGCCGAAGGATTTAGCACACTGACTTATCAGTCCAAGCAAGATGTTAAAGGGACTGCATTATGGAAGGACAATAAGTGGCGTTTGATATTTAAACGTGATCTTGTTGATGGAGACTCCAATGACGTTCAGTTCAGGCAATCTGTTCTAATGGCGGTAGCGGTGTGGAATGGCTCGAACAGGGAATTGAATGGACAAAAGGGAATAGCAGGCTGGATGCTTTTGAAACTTAGTTGAGCGAATTAACCTTCCCGTATTTTTTTTCCAGAGTCGTTTGAAATTTTTTCCATGGTGCCTGCAGGGTGGGCACCAATTTTTCTTTTAATTCGTCTGGAACAAAATTGATTTTATCTACAGGCTAGTCTTCCACATTTCTCACATCCAGGTTTTCCTTTTTGTAGGGCTCCAGTAAAGCCTCTTCAAATCCATAAACCAGTGCTGAAGAATAAACGCGGTGGTATTGCTCTTCGATACTTTTTTCTGAATGCATCCCCTTGATAAATTGATTGAAAAGGTCTTGGATAATGGGTTCGGCGTGCTCAACGAAATCCGGGGTCAAAGCAGCACGCAAAGTAACATAGGTGATTAAAACATCTTGAAGGAGAAATTTTAATTCCGAGCTTTCCTTTTTTATCGGACGAATATTAATATTCAGAAGCTCCTTCAATACTTTTATATTGCGGATCATATCGTAGATGATCGACTCTTCCCAACTAGCCTGGTTCCAGACAAAAAATGCTCGTACAAAAGTTGCCCGTTTTTGGGTGTCCCACATTTGCAATGCCGTAGTCGGGCGTGTTTTGTTGGAGTAAGGAATAATTTCGCCCCACTTCGGGTCAACCAGGTTCAAGCCATAACGTCCGAAAACCTTTGCGAGACTCTCTTGATAAAGCTCCATTAGTTTTTCAAAGTTTTCTTTTTCATCTAGGGGGCTGTTCTGGGGGAGACTGACAATCGAGTAAAGGCGAACGACATTGGTTTTGGCCTCACCATCATCCAAAGCTACCATATAAGAACCACCCCACATTCCGGCTGTAATGGGAGTGTCCAGATTATATTTTTCCTTCATTTGGATAGAGATATGGCCTGCAATCTCTTTGAAAAGATTATGAAGGTAATAGAGGTTTACCCGATTGTTTTGGGGATAAAGATTTCCAGGTAAAATTTTGTAACTCGCCATGGCACAGGGAGTCGAGCCAGGAAAGAGCGCAACAACTCCCAGGCGGACTTGATCTAATACGGGATTAATAATTCAGTAGTAGAGCGATTAGTGGTTGAGTTCTAGCAGCGTGAGTTATTGAGCTTGAACGGGTCGTTAGAATTCAGCTATTTTCGTTTGCACTTACCACATATAGAGCTAATCTGTAACGGCACCTTTACTGGCGGAGCTAACGAGCTTAGCGTATTTAGCTAATACTCCATATTTATATGGATTTTCTTTTGGTTTAAAACCCTTTCTTCTATTATCTAATTCTGCATCAGTTAATTTAACATCCAACCGATTATGTTCTATGTCGATATTGATTGTGTCGCCATCTTTTAATAATGCCAGGGTTCCCCCTGCCTGAGCTTCTGGAGCAATGTGCCCAATGACAATGCCATAGGTCCCACCAGAAAACCGCCCATCGGTGATCAATGCCACTTTATCTCCCAACCCTTTTCCAACGATAGCAGCAGTGGGAGCCAGCATCTCGCGCATCCCCGGGCCACCTTTGGGTCCTTCAAAACGAATGATGACTACATCCCCCGCTTTGATTCGGTCATCAAGAATGGCATCAAGGCATTCTTCTTCGGAATCGAAGCATTTTGCCGGGCCACTTATATTTCGGGTTTTTACTCCCGATACTTTTGCAATCGCACCTTCCTGGCAGAGGTTGCCTTTTAACACAACCAAATGTCCTTCGGTGGACTTGGGTTTGTCAATGGGGAGTATGACATTTTGGCTTGCAGATGGACTATCGGGAATGTCTTTTAAATTTTCAGCAACGGTTTTTCCGGTGATGGTGAGACAATCGCCATGAATCATTCCGGCGTTCAACATCATTTTCATGACCTGTGGAATGCCACCAGCATGATGCAAGTCTACGGCAACATATTCTCCAGAAGGTTTCAAATCGCAGAATAACGGAATCTTTTTGCGAATGGGCTCAAAATCATCAATGGTCAGTTCTACGTCAGCTGAATGTGCGATGGCGAGTAAATGTAGTACTGCATTGGTAGAACCACCAATTGCCATGATAACCGCTATCGCATTTTCGAATGCTTTTCGCGTCATGATATCCCGTGGCAGGATATTATGTTTTATCATCTGCATGAGTGCTTCCGCGCAGAGGCCGGTATTGAGTTCTTTTTCTTTATCTTCGTTTGCCATGGTAGAGCTATAAGGTAAGCTCATGCCCATTGCTTCGAAGGCGGATGACATGGTATTTGCCGTATACATTCCACCGCAAGAGCCGAATCCAGGACAGGCATGCTTTTCAATTTCAGTAAGTTGCTTTTCGTCGATAGTACCTGCACCGAACTGTCCTACCGCTTCAAAAACACTAACTACGGTCAGGTCTTTCCCGTCCAGATGTCCCGGTTTAATGGTTCCGCCGTAGACAAACAGGGAGGGAATATTAAGCCGCGCCATGGCGATCATGGCTCCAGGCATATTTTTGTCGCAACCGCCAATACAGATGACCGCATCCATGCTGGCGCCACGACAAACTGTTTCGATGGAATCGGCAATGACTTCGCG
>JAESTE010000106.1 GCA_016763735.1 Nitrospinaceae bacterium
CGCCCCAAACGATGTAAATTGGCTTGCAATCGACCCTTGAGTCGAACTGTGGCCACAAAACTTCTATTAAATTGGTCACCAGAGCAAATCGCCGGATGGCTTAAAATCGCATACCCTAACGATGAAAATAACCACGTGTCACACGAAACCATCTACTGCAGTCTATTTGTACAAGCACGGGGCGTGCTTAAAAAAGAGCTACAACAATACCTTAGGTCGCAACGTGCAATCCGTCGCTCCAAGCATGCTAGTTTAAAAAGAGAAGGGCTGGGCCAAATAACCAATGCTGTATCGATCAGTGAGCGCCCCGCCTCGGTAGAGGATCGTGCTGTGCCTGGGCATTGGGAAGGCGATCTTATTGCAGGCTCAAATAACAGTTACATTGCGACATTGGTGGAGCGACATACACGTTATGTCATGCTGGCTAAAGTTAAAAATAAAGATACGGAAAGTGTCGTGTCAGCGCTGATAAAACAATCAAAGAAACTACCGGATGAATTGTATAAATCACTTACTTGGGATAGAGGAAAAGAATTAGCAGACCATAAGCGATTTACATTAGAAACTGATATAAACGTTTATTTTTGTGATCCTCGCAGCCCCTGGCAACGAGGATCAAATGAAAATACTAATGGTTTGCTTAGACAATATTTTCCAAAAGGGACTGACTTATCAGTACACTCTCAAACTAAGCTGAATGCCGTGGCCCGACAGTTAAATGAGCGACCACGTAAAACATTAGAATTTGAGACACCAGCTCAGCGATTTAACGCATGTGTTGCATCGACCGGTTGAGAACACCATCCAAGTCGGACATTCTTTTATGCAGTTCGCTTTGCAGACGTTCGAGTCGTTTGAGCAGACGTTGCTTATGGTTTTCTTCAATTAATTTAGATTTTGATATTAAACCTCTCAGATCATTGATACATATTTGAATTTCTTTGAAATCATTTTCCGAAAATTCATAAGAAAAAGAATTTCCAAATTTAGAGCTGAATCGAACTTGGGCATTTTTAATTAAGTTTTTGTTTTTCTCATTCTCTAAGATCTTAAATATTGAACCATCTTTATCTTCAAAAAAAGATTGAATTTTATTGAT
Organism: Nitrospinaceae bacterium; assembly: GCA_016763735.1. Classification (GTDB taxonomy): domain Bacteria; phylum Nitrospinota; class Nitrospinia; order Nitrospinales; family VA-1; genus UBA8687. The sequence goes on from JAESTE010000106.1 coordinate 1,100, forward strand.
ATTGAACGAGTTTGTATTCGAGAAAATTATTTTTGGTAAGGCGCCGTCAAATTTTATTTGTTCTAAAAATGAAATTAGGAATGCATAGCCTTCCAAATATTATTCAAAAAATTCTTTCTCCGTATCTGGATCGATTTTCGAATCCCAATCTCGAAATTGGTTTTTAATTTTTTTTAGGGCTTCCCAGTTGTCTTCAGGAAGGCTATCTATAAATTCGTCGTCAAACATAAGTACTCCATAACCTAGTTTTTGCTATGCCAATAATAAACTATTGTTTGCCTTTCCCAAAATAAACTTCCCCCTGATAAGGGGGATTGAGGGGGTTGCTTGAATTAAGTAGTTTTGAATAAACCCCCCCAGCCCCATCGAACAAAACGTATTCTATTGTTCGAGTTATCAGGGGGGATTATGTAGTTTGCAAGTTACAGGCAAAAAAAAACGGGAGAGGCTATAAAGCCTCTCCCGTTTGGTAGTACTTTTCTTTTTAAATAGTAGTAGGGGCTGCAGCGTCTATCCCATCTTTCAGGGCTTCTTTTCTGCTGAGCTTAACTTTACCCTGCTGATCTACATCGATGACTTTGACTTTAATCTCATCGCCTTCCTGAATTTCATCGCTTACATTTTTAATGCGACGATCACAGATTTGAGAGATGTGAACCAGTCCATCGGTACCTGGAAAAATTTCTACAAAGGCACCGAAGTCGACGATCTTTTTAACTTTGCCGAGATAAATTCTTCCTACCTCAACTTCCTGGGTAAGATTCTGGACAAATTCTACCGCTTTTGCTGCCGCTTCGGCATCAGATGAGGCGATGGAAACCAGACCATCGTCATTGATGTCGATGGAAACTCCCGTCTTGTCGATAATTTCACGAATGACTTTACCGCCCGGTCCTATGACATCCCGAATCTTGTCTTTGGGTACCATGAGAGTGACAATTCTCGGTGCGTGCTGGTTAATTTCATCGCGGTGAGTTGATAGTGCTTTGTTCATTTCACCAAGAATATGCAAACGCCCTTCTTTAGCTTGCTGAAGAGCTGTTTTCATAAGGTCACGGTCAAGTCCCGCGATTTTGATGTCCATTTGCAATGCGGTGATACCATTAGCTGTTCCCGCTACTTTAAAATCCATATCTCCTAAATGATCTTCGGAGCCGAGGATGTCTGAAAGGATTGCAACACGATCGCCGTCTTTGATGAGTCCCATAGCGATTCCGGCTACCGGTGCTTTAATGGGAATACCTGCGTCCATCATAGAGAGTGAACCGCCACATACAGAAGCCATTGAAGAAGAACCGTTTGATTCGAGAATCTCGGAAACAATTCGAATGGTGTATGGAAAGTCATCTTTGCTGGGGAGAACAGGGATCAAAGAACGCTCAGCAAGCATACCGTGTCCAATTTCTCTTCGTCCGGGTCCAGAAATAAATTTCACTTCACCGGTACAGAATGCAGGGAAGTTGTAATGTAGCATAAAGGATTTGCTGCCTTTGAATTCCAGGCTATCCATTCTTTGTTCATCGGAAGAGGTTCCCAGAGTTGCGGCAACCAGTGCTTGCGTCTCACCGCGTGTAAAAACGGCAGAGCCGTGAACACGGGGTAAATAACCCGTCTTAATGCTGATGGGGCGGACGTCAGCAAGGCCTCGGCCATCGACTCGATATTGTTTGTCGAGAACAAGATTCCGCACGACCGTTTTTTCCAGATCATGGAAAATATCTTTGATTTCCCCTTTGATGTCTGCATCTTCATCCGGGTTCAGTTCAGCGTAAAGATCATTTTGGATTTGCTTTACAGCATCGCCACGCTCATGTTTTCCAGGAATTTGGCACGCTGTATCGAGTTTCGTTGCGGCTTTGCTATTGATAGATGCTTTAAGTTCTTCATTAACCGGCGCAGGTTCAACAACCAGTTTTTCTTTTCCGAGAAGCTCACGTAGCTTGATTTGAATGCCAATTACTTTTTTAATTCGCTCGTGGCCAAAATCCAACGCTTCCATTATATCGTCTTCGCTGACTTCGTTGGCTCCCGATTCAACCATTACGATTCCATCTGCTGTTCCAGCCATGATGAGGTTGAGATCGCTAGCGGCAGTTTCTTCGTAATTGGGGTTAAAAATCAGTTTCCCATCGACTCTTGAAATTCGAGCTCCTGCTACCGGGGTTTCAAAAGGGATGTCTGAGATCATCAAAGCGGCAGAAGCGCCGGTGATGGCATTGACGTCCGGTGGATTCTCGCCATCATGGGAAACTACCATGGCAACGACTTGCGTCTCGTTTTTAAATTCTTTTGGGAATAAAGGTCGGATCGGTCGATCAATCAATCGGCAGATCAATGTTTCGAGTTCTCCCGGTCGGGCTTCGCGTCTAAAAAAGCTACCTGGAATTTTACCCGCTGCGTAGGTTTTTTCTCTATAGTCCACGGTCAACGGGAAGAAATCTATTCCTTCACGGGGTTTGCCTGCCATGGTGGCAGCAACCAGAACCATTGTGTCGCCCTGACGGATGACAACAGAGCCGCCTGCTTGTCGAGCCAAGTCGCCTGCTTCCAATGAAATTATTTTCCCATCAATATCTATTTCTACTTTTTCCATTAATATTTCTCCAATGTCTTTCCCTAATATTCAATTAGGCGTGTGTGTTGTTGCGCGGTTATCTGCGGATGCCAAGTTTTGTAATGATTTTTTGGTATCGACTGAGGTCTTCTAATTTCAAGTGGTCAAGAAGTTTTCTTCTTTTGCTAACCAGCTTGAGCAGTCCGCGCCTGGAATGGTGGTCTTTTGCATGAGTTTTGAAATGTTCTGTTAAATAGGTCACCCGTTTTGATATGAGTGCGATCTGCACTTCAGACGACCCGGAGTCCTTTTCGTGAAGCTTGTTATCTGTGATAATTATTGATTTTTGTTCAGCATTGAGTGCCATGACTATTTCTCCAACTTGATTGATTTAGAAAATTGATTGGAGAATGTTTTCGTAGAAAGGCCCCGGATTTTGCTGTTGGGACATACCTGCGAAAACATTCCAATCCATTTCCACTTAAAACTAATAATATTAATTTACTAAAACACGTTTTAATTTAAACGCGATTGCACTTGCATCCATTTTTTCGAACTGATCCTGATTTACCAGGGGTTCGACGATAGCCAGTATTGCATCATTGCCGTTTGAAACCCTCAGACTCATTCCCGGTTTAAACTCCGGGGGTAAAGCCTTAAACGCAGATTTGGGTAAAGGACTCCCATTGGCAATGGGTTTAACAAATTCATCTTTGATGCGAAGTTCCGGCAGGAAGGCAAGTACTTTTTCTACAGAAAAAAGCACATCCTCCAGAACCCTGTTTTCACTGGCTTCTTTTAAAGCTTCCAGAGTGACTGATGATTCCAAGTCAAACAGCCCAACTCCACTTCTAACCAAGTGGGACATATGCGCTCCACACCCAAACTGTTGCCCAATATCGTGGCACAGGGTGCGGATATAGGTTCCCGCTGAGCAGTGGACATCAAATTTTACCCGATTTTCTTCCCGGTTGACAAATTCTATGGAGAAAAAATGTACTGAAACGGGTTTTCTTTCGATAGTAATACCATTTCTGGCTAATTTGTAAAGGGGAATTCCATTGCTTTTCTTGGCCGAATACATCGGCGGCACTTGCTTTTGTTCGCCTGAAAACTTCTGAAATATTTCCCTGATCTGTTCATTTGTTATCGCCGATGCATCGCCACTGGATATCACCTTTCCGGTGGCATCTTGAGTGTCTGTAGCGGACCCAAGAGTCATAGTGCATTGATAATGTTTGGATAAAGGGGATAGGAACTGAATGATACGAGTGGATTGACCGAGACAGATGGGGAGAATTCCTTCCGCCATGGGGTCCAGAGTGCCAATATGGCCGGCTTTTTTTACTCCCAGTATCTTTTTTATCTGATGCACCATGGCAAAGGATGTGGGACCTTTAGGCTTATAAAGGTTCACTATCCGATTTTGAGTGCAAGGCACTGATGATTCTTGTGATTTTTTCAACATGCTCGGCATTTTCGTCTTTTTTGAATTCCAATTCAGGCAAATATCTTAAATAAAGGTTTTTGCCTAAAGAATTTCTTATAAATCCTTTTGCGCTTATCAACGCTTCCAAAGTATCGGATTTTTCTTTTTCAGTACCCATCACGCTGACAAAAACTTTTGCGTGCTTGAGGTTATCCGAAACTTCGACCCGGGTAAGGGTTGTAAATCCGATTCGGGGATCTTTTAATCCACTTTGAAGCAGTTTTGAAATTTCTTCGAGAAGCAGCTCCTGGATTCTTTGAGAACGTTTGAATCTCATGGACACACCTTTTGCTGTTTCTTATTTCAATTAGCAGGGTTCAAAAATCTCCAGAACCCATGTTTAATGTTTCGGTTTTGCTATCTACTATTTCAGCCAGATTCATTCTGTCAATAGCATCAACGACTTTGCTCATCAGACCATCCATATAAGGCCGGTCTGAACCGACTGCTGATATCCCGATATGGAGGCTTTGCCAGACATCTTGATCGCCGACTTCAGCAACGGAGACATTAAAATCGTTTTTTAACCGGTCTTTGATGGCTCTTACAACTCGTCTTTTTCCTTTTAACGAGTTATTGCCATGCAAATAAAACTTTATGGAACAGCAGCCAATGACCATTTTTATTTTGCATTATCTTGCAGGTCAGGAAGTTATTAGTTCCATGATAAAGGGTTCAATAATATCCCCTTGTTTTATATCCTGAAATTTTTCTATCGAGATCCCGCACTCGTAACCTGCTGCTACTTCTTTTACATCGTCCTTGAATCGCCGGATGGATGCTATCTTGCCCTGATAGACTACTACGCTATCGCGAATCAATCGTGCTTCCAGATTGCGCTCGGCTTTTCCGGATAGCACATGACAACCTGCGATGGTGCCCACTTTCGGGATGGTAAATACTTCTCGAACTTCGGCGCGACCGATGATTTTTTCTTTGAATTTGGGTGCCAGCATTCCTTCCAGCGCCGCTTTCATATCATTGATAGCATCGTAAATGATGCTGTACATGCGAATATCTACTTGTTCTCTCAGAGCAAGTTTGGTTGCTTGATCGGTAGGGCGGACATTGAATCCGATGATGATGGCGTTCGATGCGGTTGCCAGCAACACATCCGATTCGGTGATGCCGCCGACGGCATCGTGAATGCATTTTATCCTTACTTCATCGCCACCCAGTTTGCCGAAAGCTTCCTGAACCGCATGGATGGAGCCTTGCACGTCTGCTTTAATGATCAAGTCGAGTTCTTTTATCTGTCCTTCGACGATTTGTTGATGCAAATCATCCATGGTGATTCGGGTAGACTTGGCTAATTGAATTTCCCTTTGTTGCTGTAACCTCAGGTTGCTCAGTTGACGTGCACGTCTTTCATCTTGAACGACCATGAAATGGTCACCTGGTTGCGGGACATCAGGCAGACCTACAATTTCAACCGGTGTTGAAGGAATGGCCTTTTTAATTTTTTTCCCGTTATCTCCAATCAAAGCGCGGACTTTTCCAAAATGGCAACCGACTATAAAAGGTTGGCCGATTTGCAGAGTGCCGCTTTCAACGATCAGTGTTGCAACAGGGCCACGTCCTTTGTCCAATTTGGACTCAATGATGACTCCTTTTGCTCTTAATTTTGGATTCGCCTTCAACTCCATAATTTCAGCTTGCAGGATAAGGTTTTCCAACAGGTTATCAACTCCTTCCCCCGTTAAAGCAGAAACCTCTATGTAAATTGTTTGTCCGCCCCAGTCCTCGGGTAAGAGGCCTTGGTCAGCCAATTGTTTTTTCACTTCATCGGGTTTGGCGTCGGGCTTGTCAATTTTATTGATGGCGACCAGAATAGGAACACCTGCGGCCTCCGCATGATGAATGGCTTCTTTTGTTTGAGGTTTAATACCGTCATCTGCAGCAACGACCAGCACAACAATATCTGTCACCTGTGCTCCACGGGCGCGCATTGCTGTAAAGGCTTCTTGCCCTGGTGTATCCAGAAATGTGATGGCAGAGCCCTTGACATGTGCCTGGTATGCGCCGATATGCTGGGTGATTCCCCCTGCCTCAGATTTAGTTACTTCGGTTTTGCGTATGGCATCTAGCAATGAAGTTTTACCATGGTCAACATGTCCCATAATAGTAACGATGGGTGACCGTGTTATGTGGTCTTTTGGGTCGTCGTCTTCTTCTTCGGCAAAGTCGAGATCAGACTTCACAACCAGAAGTTCCACTTCGAATCCCATTTTATCTGCCACTTTACTTGCGAGATCAAAGTTTAGAGTCTGGTTGATATTTGCTAGAACACCAAAAACCATTAATTCTTTTATAATTTCATTGGGGGTGGATTTTAAGGTTTCCGCCAAGTCCCGGATCGGGATATTTTCGGTAATCTTTACCACTTCAAATGTTTGTTCTTCTTCGACAGGTGCAGGTGCCGGGACAGGTGCGGTCTCTTTTACAACTGCAGGTTTTTCAATTTTTGGTTCGGGAGCTTTGGGTTTTTCTTTTGCAGGGGTTTTAGCTTTCTTTTCTTGCTCTGGCGGTTTCTCTTCCTGCTTGATAATTTTCAGACCGAGCTTCTTTGCAGGCTTCGCTTCAGTGGTTTTTTTGTTTTCTTCGTTTTTTGTTTTGGCTGTTATAGGTTTAGCTTGTTCTTCTTTTACTACAGTCTTTCTAATTATGCCGGATTTGGCCTGGGTTTTTGCTGTGGTGATTTTTACTTTTGAGGGCGCTTTTATTTTAATTTTAGTTTTCGCTTTAATTTTTACAGCCTTGGGTGCGACTTTTTCGGGAGCTGTAGGCGAAAAAAGGTCGCGGATATCTTGGGCAACCTCTTCATCAACGGAACTCATATGATTTTTTACTGCAATCTCTTTCTTTTGCAAGGCCTCAATGATCTGATCATTTTGTAAGCCGAGTTCCAGAGCCAGTTTGTTTACGCGAATCTTAGCCAAGTTTCCTCCTGTGTTCTTGCAAGCCCGCCATTCTACTTTGACTCAAGAGTTGAGCCTTTGTTGTAAACCCTGGCATGGGATTCTGATATTTGATTTGCAAAAAAATTCTTAAATAAGTTTTATACATTTCCCGCATTTCCCAGTTGTTGCTTTACTTTTCCAAGGATATCTTTTCCTGAATCTTCATCTATACCATCAATGGCAATCAGTTCATCTAGCGACGTAACAGAAAGCTCTGCTACGGTTTCAAAGGCATTGGTTTCCAGAATATCTAATAATTCCTGCGATACGCCAGATAAACTCTGGATGAGGATCTCCTCATCATCGTCTCCCGGTTCATCTATCTCGCTGCTAGAAGCACTTTCTTCCGGCTCATCGATTACTTTCTGCTCTTCTTTTGCGGTGTCATTGGCTTCTTTGGCTTCATTGGCTGCTTTGGCTTCTTTGGCCTCTGCTTCCAGAATTTCTGCTGCAACTCGTTCTTTAATATTTTCTGCCAGTTCCACCAAAGCCTCTGCTTTTTTAGGGCCGATTCCTACCAGTTCCACCATTCCTTTTGCGCCTCTGCACAAAGCTTCTTCGTATGTGACGAGATTATCATTAAATAAAATCGTCATCACTTTCGCACCCAGACCCTTGGCATTTTTTATCTCGTCAAGAAAATCAATATCGGATGTTACCTTGGACGGCATGAAGGCGGAAGGGTGCTCTCCCATCTCCAAAGCTTCAGCAGCTCCTTTAATGTCTACTTTCCATTTGACGAGTTTTGCTGCCAGCCGAACATTCTGACCTTTTTTACCGATCGCGAGCGACATTTGGTCTTCAGCGACAATGATGGTCATTTGTTTTTCATCCCGGTTAAGGATGATCCTTGAAACTTTAGCCGGGCTCAGCGCGTTTTTTATATAGGTTTCAGCGTCTTCAGAGAATTCAACGATATCGATTTTCTCGCCTCGCAGTTCCTGAACGATAGACTGGACACGCATTCCCCTCATGCCAACACAGGCACCAACGGCATCAATGTCACGATCATTGGTACGTACAGCGATTTTGGTTCGACCGTTGGGCTCGCGCACCACTCCCATAATTTCCACCATGCCCTCGCTGATCTCCGGGACTTCCATTTCGAATAATCTTTTGACTAAACCAATATGGGTTCGGGATAGGATGACCAATGCGTGTTTCGGGGTTCTACGAACATCAAGGACATAAGCGCGAATGCGCTCTCCGCGATTAAAACTTTCCCGGAAAACTTGTTCCCGGCGCGGTAAAATTCCTTCTGCATTTCCAAGGTCAACTACCAAGTCGCCATGTTCCATGCGGTGCACTATGCCATTGATGATCTCACCCTTTTTATCCTTGTACTCGTTGTAAATCAGTTCGATTTCTGCTTCGCGGACTTTTTGGACAATCACTTGTTTGGCAAGCTGCGCAGCGATGCGGCCGTAGTTTTCCATGAGCTGCTGCACCAGAACCTGATCCCCTATTTGAACATCTTCGGAAAAGGCAGTAGCTTCTTTGAGACTTATTTCTTCGTCTGGGTTCTCAACTTTTTTAACTACTGTTTTTTCAAGATAAATTTCCACTTCCCCAGTGGTCTCGTTGAACTCACTTTGAAGTTCAGTGGCTGCGGGATAACGCTTTCGAGCGGCGACTTCAACCGCTGCTTTCAAGGCATCGATCAATACATCTTTGTCGATGCCTTTATCCCGGCTCAGTTGTTCCAAAATGCTGATAGTTTCCAGACCCATTTTTCTTTCCTAAATTTCTATGACTAAATTTGCTTTGGCAACTAGACTCAAAGGAATCGTATAGCGTTGCCCATCCACCTCAAGGTGGATCGATTGATCTATAAGACCTGTTAAGATGCCAGTAAATTTTTTTCTGCCATCCATAGGGGCATGACATTGAACGAATATTTTCTTTCCTGAATACTTGAGAAAGTCTTTTTCCTTTTTCAGCACCCGGTTTAATCCGGGAGAAGAAACTTCCAAGGTGTAAATAGGCTCAATGACTTCTTCAACTTCGATCAGGTCTCCGGCAAGACGGCTGGTTTTTTGGCAGTCTGCAAGTGTTACCCCACCTTCCCTGTCGATATAAATCCGCAGGAACCAGTTTTTGCCTTCTTTTTTGAATTCGACATCAACCAGTTCGAGTCCATTCGCCAGAAGACCAGGCTCAATCAACTCTGTTACCGATTGAGTGACCGGGGCTTTTCCCATTTAGACCTCAATGTGTAAGAGAGAATTTCCAGAAACTGTTATCTGGAATCAGTAAAACCCACAAGGAAGAGGAAGCAAAAACTGACCAATTTCCACGGGAAAAGCAAAAAAAAATGCGGGCTCAAAGCCCGCATTGCAGAGCCCGTATTCAGTTAAGCGAATTGTACAAGAATTGCATGTCCGATTTCAAGGGAAATCTGGGGGCAGGGGGTCAGCCAGCAATTTATAAGTCCTTTAAAATATTGGGGATATCATTGACGATCTGTGGATAGGGGTGCAGTTGAGATTCCTGCGTTTTGCGAATCTTTATTTCCACTTTTCCTTCTTCGAGGTTTTTAGGGCCTACGATTATTTGCAAAGGAATCCCTATTAAATCAGCATCTTTCAGTTTGCCTCCCAATCGATCCTGACGATCGTCGAGAATCACTTCGACTCCCATTTCCTTGAGTTGGGTATAAATGGACTCGCAGGTATTTTTCAAATCGTCATTTTTGAAATTTACCGGGATAATGATGACCTCGAAAGGAGCCAGACTGCGAGGCCAGATAATTCCTTTATCATCATGATTTTGTTCGATGGATGCGGCTGCTGTTCTGCCGACACCGATTCCGTAACACCCCATTACCATTGGAATTTCTTTGCCGTTGCTGTCCAGATATACGGCTTTCATCGCTTCAGAATATTTTGTGCCAAGAATAAAAATATGGCCGACTTCTATTCCGCGTTTCACCTGATATTTCCCGTCATCGCATCTGGGGCAGGGGTCGCCAGCAAGAACGCGCCGTAAATCACCAAATTTATTTATTTTAAGATCGCGTTCGACTTGAACTCCCGTGAAATGAGTGTCAGCTTTGTTGGCACCTGTGACAAAGTTTTGCAAAGCTGTAATTCCTTGATCAGCATAGACCGGGATATCCAACCCAACCGGACCGATATATCCACAAGGCAACCCTAGTTGCTGATCGATTGTTTTTGCAGCTGCCGGCAGCAACCATTCGCAGCCAATCAGGTTTTTCATTTTTATGGGATTGATTTCATGGTCACCACGAACCAGTCCGGCAACCAGTCCATTTCGTTTTCCAATAAAATGGTTTTGACAATTTGTTCGCGTGGCAACTTGAGAAACTCTGCAACTTCTTCGACTGATTTTTTGCCAGGGGTATGAATTTCTTTGCGGTCTTCTGAGCTGTTTGTCGATGTCGATGCAGACTCTGGGCGAGACTCCGCAAGTTCCATATTAGACGCATAGTCACATTTTTCGCAGAAGGCTATTTCATCTTCTCAATCCGCAATGGATCTTCAGCCGAATGATTTATTGTCGTTTAAACCACTTGCTGGGGTGCCTCATGATTTGCGTGGGGAAA
>JAESTE010000107.1 GCA_016763735.1 Nitrospinaceae bacterium
AGAGCACCGATTTCACGTACAATATGCCCCTTGCCTACCCCGCCAATGGCAGGGTTGCATGGCATAAGCGCAATCTTATCCGCTTCAAGGGTGACTAACGCCGTGGCGCAACCCATTCTCGCTGAGGCCAAAGCCGCTTCACAACCTGCGTGGCCGCCCCCTATTACTATGACATCGTATATTTTCATGTTACCTTGCATCAGAATTGAGTCATTATCTTACAGTAAAACTCCAATTCTTTTAAAGAAATAAAGAGGTGTTTTCATGGATCTGGAAGCAGTCAACAGGGAAGTCAAACGCGAATTTGAAGAGGAGTGGGCAGGCACCAGTGTCGAGAACCTTCTTATCACCAACCAATACCCGCGTGCGAAAGAAGAGTTTGCCTGCTTCGAAAAATTTCTCCCTAAAGACGACTTAATTCTTGAGGCAGGGTGTGGCCTCGGCCCCAAACTCATTTACTTCACTCAAAAAAACTACTCTATGGTGGGGGTTGATTACGTCTTTTCTGCTCTTGAGCGAGTTCATCAATACAACCCCAAATTGACTCTCGCGCAAACGGATGTGCATGCGCTTCCTTTCCCTGAGTCGTCTTTTGGTGCTTACCTTTCTTATGGTGTGGTCGAACATTTTCCACAAGGCCCCCAACAGGCGATCCTTGAAGCACATCGGGTTCTTAAATCTGGCGGGCTGATTTTCATGATGGTTCCTGCAGACAATCCGCTCTCACGTTTCGTTTACGATGAACAAAATTTTCTACATAAGTTAAGAAGGAATGGGCTGATAAGAAAACTCATGGGCAAACCTCCACTTCAACCGCAGGAAGAAACCCAACCTATTTCAAATTACACGGTAGAGAGGAAATGCGTAGCATTCTCGAGGCATCGAAATTTCAGATCGTCCACGAACAACCTATGAGCCATAGTTTCAATTTGTATCTCGGCTTCGAATGTTTCCACAAAGATTCTAACGGCAGAACCAATAGTCTTGCAGAAGGTCTTGCGGCCCTGCTTCGAAAATTTCTTCCCTGGGCAACCTGCAATCACCTGTTATTCATTGGCAGGAAATAAATCACCTTTCCCTAGAACTCATAAGCAGAAGTTTTGTCTTTAAAGACAAAGAATCGTCGGCTGTAGCAGAACCCGTAAGATGCCGGAACATTGATCGAATCAACCCCATAAAGAAAGTCATTTTATAAAGAAGCCGCAAAGCGCAATTCCAGAAACAAGAATAGTATTTTGAATAAAAATACAGATTGCTTCGATAGGCTTCTGTTATCACCTTTTCACGATGAACCTCCTGATGCGTGCTTTTACCGAGTAAATGTTGCACCGACGTTTCTGGGAAAAATAGAATCTTTCTTCCCGCTTTTCTGGCCCTTCTACAAAAGTCATCTTCTTCGTTATAAAGAAAATAATTTTCATCCAGCAATCCGATTTCGTCAAATAGTTCACGGCGAATTACAAAACAGCATCCGGAAATCACTTGCGCTTCCTTTGCGACCTTGGCTCCCATCTTCTGCAATTCCATTGAGGGGTCATAAAGACCGAGAATTTTAAGCGCCGCATCCTGCGGTGTATCTTCCCAAAGTCGCGTAGGACTTTGTTTGCCGGAACTATCTACGATGCCAGGGCCCAGAATATAAAATTCTGAATGCTCCTGGAAATATCTAAAAACTTTATAAAAACTGTTTTCGATTAATTTGGTGTCGGGATTGAGCAGAGCAATATTTCTTCCTTTCGATTCGCGGATTCCCTGATTGTTGGCGGCAGAAAAACCTCTATTTAATTCGTTTTGAATCAGCCGGACATCTGGAAATTGTTGCAAAACAGTATCGCAAGTTCCATCGTTGGAATCATTGTCCACCACAATAATTTCAAAAGTCATGCCCTCCGTTTTTTCGTAAACCGATGTAAGGCAATCTAACAAAATATCTTTTGTGTTGAAACTAACGATGATCACCGTAAGGTCAAGCGATTCTTTGAGTTTGAATACCGTCATTTATATTTCATCCAGAACAGACTGATAGATATCTGTCATTTTGTGGGCAGCTTGATCCCATGAAAAACGTTCGCGCACCCTTTCTCGCCCCGCATTTGCGAGAGTTGCGGAGTGCTGGGGATTCTCCAGCTTTTCGAGGATGGCGCGATAAAGCGCCGGGATATTTCCTGGCGGCACCAGTGTTCCTGTCACCCCATCTTCAATAAATTCCGGAAGCGCCCCTACCCGAGTAGCGACAATGGGAAGCCCCGCTCCCATCGCTTCCGCCATAGACAAACCAAAACTTTCAATGCGGGAGGGGAAAACCCCCACTGCACATTTGGAAATGAATTGTTGTATAGCATCTACATCCATCCATCCATGAAAAGTTACCTGCCCAATCACACCCAATCCTTTCGCCTGCTTCCTATAGGTTTCTTTCATATGCCCCTCTCCGATCAAATGGAGATGGACTTCTGGAATTCGTGCGGCAACTTCTTTCAATGTCCGAAGAAGTTCAGGAATTCCTTTCTGCTCTTCCATCCTTCCCCACAAAACCAGGTCTTTAGAACCCTCGGCTTGCCTTTCCACCTCGAGCCAACTGGCATCAATTCCGGGAGAAACCACCATTATATTTTTTCGTTTTTTCTGCCCCAGACCTTTAGCAACCAGTCTTCTTGAAAACTCACTAAAGGTAATGACTCGGGAAGCATTGAAAGCTGAAGAACGTAACAAATAATTATTAATAGATTTTAAAAAGGAAATGGGACGCAACATTCCGCGAATCATTCCCGTTTCTGGAATCATGTTGGCGTGGCTGGTAAACAAATAGCCGATTTTATTTTTTCTAGCAATATCGCTGAAAAAAAATGCCTCTTCGGCATTACCATGCAGAATGTCGAAACCTTCCCATTTAATCAAACGTTTTAAAGCACGGTTAAAGGAAAAAATATCCAGGTTCACCGTGGCGCAATGAAAATGTGAAGTCCAATGAACGGTATAAGGAGGAGTTGCCGAAAATTTCTCGCCGGGGCTTTTCGAATACAACACATGAACGTCATGACCTATTCTCTGCAAAGCACAAGCAAGATGGTGCACCGCAAGCTGTCCCCCGCCCTTAAACTTTGACCAGGGAGAAGAATAAATTGTCAGACATATTTTCATAGGTCTATTCCATAAAAGCAGAAAAATTCATATGACATATTACACCAGGTGGAGGGCCGGACCACGGAAATAGAAAATGCTTAGCTATTGCCTGTCGCGTCGCAATTGCACGCCCATGAGCGCTACAATAGTTGGGATCAAGGCAACAAAATAATAAACCAATACGGTGACCCAAAACTCGCCTGGGTCAGCACTCGAATCATAGATTTTATGGCAGGTGCGGTTCTTGCCTGCGAAACAATCTATGCT
>JAESTE010000108.1 GCA_016763735.1 Nitrospinaceae bacterium
CATGCAGGCTACGAGTAGGGTCTATGGGGACAGGACAGGGTATCCCGGTATGTTTCGTTTCACGGTAACTGCTTTTTCCCGGACGTCATTACCAGTTCAGCCTTCTTCCAGAAGTTTTCGTCCAGCTTGGGAATGTCGCTGTAGTCGATGTCCTTATCGCGGATAGAGCTTAGCTGCCCCAATATTTCTTTTGATATGGACAGATCTTTAAGTGATTTTCGAACGATCATCATTGCATTCCTTCGGCAGGTTCCAAAGAGATGCGGAGACGTTTGCCCACGACCAGAGCGTAGCGTTCCAAAGAACTTGTTGAAGGCTTTTTGCGTCCGCTTTCCATGCGCGCCACTGCGGCCTGGGAAGTCTTCATGCGCGCCGCCACCTGCTTCTGAGTCAACCCGGCATCGGACCTTGCCTGAATCAGTGTTTGAGCAAGCTCAAATTCAGGTTTGAGTTCTTCGAAAGCTGTTCGGTATTCAGGGTTTTTCAGCCATTTTTTGTGCAATTCGTTCACATTTGTCATTTCTCAATCTCCTTTGCCCGCTTCAAGGCTAAATCTATTTCCCGCTTCGGTGTCTTTTGAGTTTTCTTTACGAAAACGCGCAGAACAACAACCCGTCTGTCGGTTACCGCCACGTACAGTGCTCGAGAAATTCCGTCCTTTCCCCGCATCCTCATCTCATAGAGCTTTTTGGTGAGATGCTTGATGTGCGGCTCGCGGACATTCATCGGCCCGTTGCGCTGCAGAAGCCGGGAGATATACATGAATCGCGCTCGCATATCGGCGGGGAGAGCGGCGAGTTCTCTGTCAACCTCGTCGTTGAGAGTTTCAACAGTCCAATCCAAATTCGACGCTTTCTTTTATTATATCAATAACGGCATATTAAATCAAATTTGATATACGTTCAACCCCTGTTTTCTTTTAACTCAAAACGCGACATTTTTGAATATCTGTCCAGGGACCTGTTCACTCTGATCTTCAAAAATGTTTGTCGCTGGCGGCTGCTTGCCAGCGACGAGATCGAAGGGGATGAAAACGGGCGGTAGGAACAATGGAACAATCTGTCAGCGGTCGGTTCAAAGGGTATATCTGGGGCATACAAACCACGCGATAAAGCGAAAGCAGACATGAGCAGATTCAAAAACACGTCCTTTGGGTGTGGATATTACAATTTAAGTCTCTACTTTGAGAATACCTGATCCAACTTACCGAGAATTATTAAGCCCTCTTTTACCGAACCCTTCTTAGCCAGCGAGCGAAACCGAACTTCAGTATCAAACTGCGTCAGTGTAGCTGTGGACATCTCTTCCATGAGCTTGTTGATGCTGATTTTCCGGTGCTTGGCCAATTGGCGAAGCCGCTCGTGTTTGTCGTCCGGAAGTCGAATCGTTAACGTTGCCATTTTATGTTACCTCCTGAACAAATTCGCCTGGTCTCAGTATTTCAATTTCAGGAAAGAGAAGTTCTCCCCTCTTAAAATGCTTAATGTTGTTTGTCACAAGGGCCCGTGCCCCGCCGGCAAGTGCCAACTCCAACACCTGATTGTCTGCTTCGTCCGGAAGATTGGGACGCCAAAGATAGTAGACGTGAGTCCACCGGCACACGCTGAGAAACGCATGAAATAACGTCTCCCGATCCTTTTGGGAGATTGGGCAGTCTCTAAACAGCTTTTCTCTCTTTGTCACGTCTTCAAACTCAAAAAACAGACTCGTTCCCATTAAGGGCTCACATTCTCCGGTCAGGCAAAGGCGTAACACTGCACGATTTTTCCCGCGAGCACTCCTTAGTGCCGACACGAACACACTGGTATCCACCACAATGACCCTTCCCACATCTGATATGATAGCATATATGCTGTCACCTAAGCAAGGTCAGGAATATTCATTCATCCAAACTATTTAAAATTCCAGACTGCGCTGTGCTCGTGTTCAGCTGGAATTCAGAGAATTTTAGTGAAAGGACGAATCCTCTTTTCATCTCATTTCCCCCCATTCGCCGCCGCTTTTTTAGAAAGGAAAAAAGTGGTTTTGACGAGAGAATAGCAACACAAAAATGACTCGATATACGTTCGCTTAATTCACTGGAATCACGGGGATTTTGAGCTCCGAATAAGCGCGGTATTCTCGTCTCTCACTGAGGGGTGGATCTGCGAGAAATCGATGGATTTTCACGGCGGATTTTGTTTGGACAACTAATGGAATTCAGGGCGGATTTAACCCCATTAAGAGCCTTTAAAAAACTCGCCTTTAGGGTATAGACAACTAATTCAATTGTTTGGACAACTAATGAAGTCTGGATTGTGAATAACTTTTATTTTTGTTTGGACAACTAATTCAATTGTTTGGACAACTAATTCAAAAGGCCAAAATTGTTTGGACAACTAATTCAATTGTTTGGACAACTAATTCAAAAACAAGTCGAAAAATCGTTGTAAGTTATTTGTATTAAACAAGTTGGACTATTCACAAAAATGCTCCCCTTTATTTCCCTTTAATGGTACCCTTTACTCTCATTACACGGCCTCCGGCCTAAATGCTTCCAAGAAGGAGAAATTATCAAAATTATCGGCCTTCGGCCGCCTCCATAATCCGATGAGCCAAGCGGTGATTTGGAGACTTGGAGGAAGGTGTATTTTCCAACCCATCAGACTTGGCTTCTGCCAGCAGATTATGGAATCTGGTTTCACCAAGAAGAGCCCTTGCCATCTCCAGGAATTTCTCCATTTCAGACACATTTATTTTCCCCATTTCCAGAAGCTCAATTTCGTAGCTGTCCAGCGGTTGGGTTTTCTGAAGACGCCTATCGATTTCCTTCTGGGTAATCCCCTTATCCAGAAACATTCGGATGAGCTTTGAATTTGTTCCGGACGACAGAGATTTTTTTTCTAAGGGTTCAATCCATGCTTGAAGTTTGTAATCTTTCTTATCGGTTGTTTCGACCATGTTCACATGAAAGGTTCCAAGGAGGGTCTCTGTGCCATCAAGTTGAGAAAGGATGGATGTTCGGTTCAGAGACATCAGGAGTTTTCTGTGCGCTTTGTATTTCGGGACAGGGTGGCTCACCTGATTCAAGA
>JAESTE010000109.1 GCA_016763735.1 Nitrospinaceae bacterium
GGTAGTTCAATCTTGTCGGTAGCTGATGGCGCTATTCAGGTAGGCCCTGAAAGCGTGGGAGCCGTTCCCGGCCCTGCCTGTTTTGGCAGAGGTGGCAAGAGTCCGACCATGACGGATGTAACATTATTATTGGGTTTGCTCGATCCCTCTACCTATTTTGGGGGGAGTTTGAAGCTCGATACAGAACGAGCCCGTGCTGCGATTGACGAAAATATTGCGACACCATTAGGTGTTTCTGTTGAAGCAGCCTTGCACCAGCTAGTCAAAGCCTATGAGCAAAAAATTGCCAATGGTTTTGCAAATTTTGGTGATGTTAGCAATGACACCGTATTGTTAGCATTTGGTGGCGCTGGACCAATGAATGCTTGTGGTGTGGCGGAATTAGCCGGAATTAATACCGTATATGTACCAAAGACTGCCGCTGTATTTAGTGCCTTCGGTATTGGTTCTTGCGATATCGGTCAGAGTTATTCGGTTGTCTTGTCTGCTAACAAGCAAGCGTCATTGACAGAAGCGTATGAGCTGCTAATTGAGCGGGCAGAACGAGATATGTTTGCTGAAGGTTTCAGCAAAGGTGATTATGGAATCAATGCTCAATTGGTGGGTGAGAAAGGCTCAGAAGAATCGATTCATCAATTGAATGGAAAAATTTCTCTACCAAAAGAATTCGAGAAGGTTGATGCAATCACGCTGGAAATATCGGCTAATAAACGTTTGAAATCAGAAGATAATAAACAAGTAAAAATCAGCAAGGGCAAGGCCGCAACTTCATCAAGTACGCGAACCATCCTGGCTGAAAACCTTGAGAGCAAGGATGTACCGGTATATGACGTCAATGCGATGCAAGCCGGTGCACATGGTGTAGGTCCTGCGGTAATTGAGGAAGATTACTTTACTTGTCTAGTCGGTGAAGCCTGGGAATTTGTTGTGACAGAGGCAGGAGATATCTGCCTGACTAAGGGGGTTAAATAATGAAAGTATTAATGACCGAGTATCTGCGTATCGATCTGGATGCAGAAAACTGGGAGTGCCGTGTCTGTGATCATACGATAGGTTCGGCTCGAGGTAATTACAAAGAAGGATTGTTGGTATATAACCGCGATCCGGCAGATATACACCCTCATATTATCGATCCGGAAAAATACCGTTTTACATTTTGTCCAGATAAGGACTGGGTCAATATTCTCGAATTTTATTGCCCTAGCTGTGGTACGCAAATTGAAGTTGAGTATGCATTGCCTGGTCATGAACCACTGTACGATATGGAAGTGGATCTGGACGCACTGAAAGAACAGTGGAGTCATAGAGAAGAAATTACCGAGGTGACGATAGGACCTGATGTATTGGGCGAGCGTCAACAGCATAGCCATAGCCATTAGTTCTGCTCATGACGAGCCTGGATTATAAATAAAACTACTAAACGTAATAGGAAAGTAGATTATGAAACGAATATCAGTAGATATCGGTGGCACATTCACCGATTGTTTTTTGGTTTGGGATAACAAGTATATTGAAACCAAGGCCTTGACTACGCACCAGAATCTGGCGCTGGGTTTTAACGAGGCAGTGGAAAAGGCCTATCAACAATTAGATCTGACGATGGAAGACATTCTCTCTGAAGTTGACTCGGTTCGTTATGCGACCACCCTGGGTACCAATGCTTTGATTGAACATAAGGGCCCGCGCATCGGTATGTTGGTAACGGCCGGTTTTGATTCAACCGTACCTTTAAGCCGTGGGCGTGGTTATGGCGAAGGCCTGGACAAGCTAGGTATGGCAAATCTACCCGATGCTCGTCGACCTGATCCATTAGTATTGCCACATATGATCGAAGGTGTGCGTGAGCGCTTGGATTTTGAAGGCAAGATAGTCTTGCCTCTGGATGAAAAAGACGTTCGAGAGAAGATTCGCATGTTGGTTGATAAAGGCGCACAGGTCATTGTCATCTGTTTTGTGAATTCAGTCGTTAACCCCATGAATGAAAAACGCGTAGAGGAAATTCTGCTGGAAGAGTACCCCTCGCATTTATTAGGTGCTATCCCGGTCATCCTGTCGCATCGAGTGGCGGGCCGTAAGGGCGAATATGTGCGTGCTTCTTCGGCAATTGTCGATGGCTTTTTGCATTCAACCATGTATTACGCGATGACGCAGTTGGAACAAAACCTGCGCGCACATTCTTATGAGAAACCCATGTTAGTCATACACAATTCTGGTGGTATGGCGCAATTAAATTCTACTGATGCATTACAGACTATCCACTCCGGCCCTGTTTCAGGCATTAGTGCGACAGAACATTTGGCTAAGGAAGCGGAACTTGGCAATGTCGTCTCTACCGATATGGGTGGGACGAGTTATGATATCGGTATCGTCGTTGAAGGCGGCATCAAACACTATGACTTCAATCCGGTCATAGACCGTTGGTTAGTCTCAGTGCCGATGGTTCACCTGGTCACACTGGGAGCAGGAGGTGGTTCAATCGCGTCTTATGATCGCATGTATGAGACGGTCGCTGTCGGGCCGAGAAGTGCGGGTTCTGATCCGGGACCAGCCTGTTATGACCGCGGCGGCATGCATCCTACAGTGACGGATGCCGACCTGGTGCTGGGTTATCTGGATGCCGATAATTATGCCGGTGGTGATATACCCTTGAATCCGAAACGTTCTACATTTGCCATTGAAGAAACACTTTGTGATGAGCTTGATGTTGAAGTCGTCGAGGCCGCCATGATGATTAAGGAAAAAGTCGATGCCAATATGGCAAATGGTGTGAATACTGAGTTACGTTCCAGAGGTTATGATCCGGAAAATTTTACTATGGTGACCTATGGTGGCAACGGCCCCTTGCATTGCTGTGGTATCGCCAGTCGTTTGAAGATCAATAAAATTCTGGCGACACCGATGAGTTCGGTATTTTCGGCAGTCGGCGCTGGCAATATGCACCAGATGCACATCCATGAAACATCTTTATTTCTGGTGCTCTACGATTCTACCAGTCGTAAGGTATTTGATAACTATGAACGTTTTAACGACGTTGTTGCTGATCTGAGTAGTCGTGGTAAAGCGGATTTGTTGAGACAGGGGATTAAGGCAGATGACATCCTGCATTCGCTGGAGCTCGATATGCGTTACGGTAATCAATTAGTACAAACCACGGTGGTCATTAGCAAACATACGCTGGACTCGGCTCTTGATGTACTGAATATTCTGGATCTGTTTTCAACTGATTATGGCAAGCGTTTCGGTGAAGGCAGTCAGGCACCAGAGGCCGGAATTCGTATCAACACCATTCGCGTGGCGTCTTATGTTGAGCATGAGACTGTTCACTTCAAGCACATCAAACCGGTCGCTGAAGATCAGCGTATACAACCACCGAAACCATCGTCGACACGGGAATGTTACTTTGTCGGTGAAGATAAAGCAGTTGAAACGCCAGTCTGGAACAAGCAAGACATTCCGCCGGGAACTGAAATTGTCGGTCCGGGTATTGTGGCTTCTGATGTCACCACCTACTTGATCGAAAAAGGCTGGAAATATGTATCCGCAGAGCAGGGCGCTGTTTGGTTCCTGCGTGATGAAGCAAAGAATTAAAGAGGTAATACTATTATGAACGATAAACTTAGCGCAGAAGCTGTTCTTGAAGATCAGGAGCTGGTTGCAAAATTCCTGCAGGACACCACCTTATTTCTCGGGCCTGATCCCGATATCATGCGTCACCATGACATTATGCCTTGTACTGATTATGAAGCAGAGTGTGTTGCTAAACATGGTGACCCACATCAAATGGCATCGATCCGTGATCGCATGCAATCGGCCTGTGATGAAAGTTATGAAATGCTTGAACAGATGGGCGCCGCACCGGGTGCAAAATGGGGTGATGTTATCACCGGCATCTATTCTGCTTCCGGTGATTTAACCATTGGTAGTGCCGGTGGCGTATTGATTTTCTCAGTGTTGGTACATCATCCTATAAAATTTATTATTAAAAACTGGATCCATGAACCTACCGTTGGTTTAAAAGAAGGCGATGGTTTTATCCACAACGATTCCCGTTACGGCAATGTGCATAACACCGATCAAAGTATGATCATGCCTATTTATCATGAAGGAAAACTGGTTTGTTGGGTCGCCTCTACGGTGCATGAAGGTGAAAACGGTGCCATTGAGCCGGGTGGTATGCCTTCCATGGCAGAGACACCGTTTGACGAAGGCTTAAAGATGTCGCCCTTTAAAGTCGTTGAAAATTATGAAATCAAAAAAGATCTGCTGACCTTTTTACAAAACTCGGTGCGTGAACCAAAATTGCAGTACGAAGACATGAAGGTAAAACTATTTGCCTGTATGCGTCTTGAAAAACGCATCAAGGAAATACTGGCGCTCGATGGCCCGGATGCCTTGACGGCTTGTATGCGCAGCACCAATGACAATGTCAAGGCAGAAGTACGTCGACGTATAGCCGAATGGCCGGATATGACCGTACGTACCTATTGCACGATGGATAGTACGCTGCGTGAAAACGCATTGATTAAACTTAATTGTACCCTGACCAAGAAAGGAGATCGGCTGATCTTTGATTTAACCGGGTCGAGTCCAGAGATAACCAACCGTGCCATCAATACCGCACTACCCGGTGCAAAAGGTATGATTGCTCAGGTATTTTTAAATCACATCTGGCCGGATTTACCACGCGGTCAGGCGGCTTTTGCACCGATAGAATTTATTACACCGCCGTGTTCGATCGTTGATGGCAGCGTCAACGCACCAAACTCGCAGAGCTTAATGTCGATTTTTCTTTCCTTTACCGTTGCCCAGCACGCCACTGCAAAATTTCTATACAGTCTGCCGAAAAAATATACTCGGGTTCTTGCACCCTGGTATAACATGATTAGCACCTATATTTGGGGCGGTATGAACCAGCATGGTGAAATGCTGGGTAATCTTTGTGCCGATCTAAATGGTATGGGTGGTGGCGCACGCATGGATATGGATGGTGAACATGCAATGGCTCCCATCTTTGCCTCGATGGCCGATATTGGCGAACAGGAAATGAATGAGGAAGATGTTCCCTTTCTGCAACTGGTTTCCAAGAAGATGACAACCAATACACAAGCTCCGGGTAAATACCGTGGTGGCATGGGTTACACGCAAATTGTTGCCACCAAGGACAGTGATCAATGGGGTTTCATGACGACTTGTGTGGGTTCCAAGGCGCCACCAATACAGGGTCTGTTTGGTGGTTATGCTTGTGGCGCCTATCCCTTATGTAAAGTCGAAGATGTCGATGTTTATGATGTGATGCTGACTGAACCGGAAAGATTCAAACATTCAATAGTAGAGACCATGAACGAGCAACCTTATGAGAATGCCAAATATAGCAGCCAT
This sequence comes from Nitrospinaceae bacterium, assembly GCA_016763735.1. Taxonomy (GTDB): domain Bacteria; phylum Nitrospinota; class Nitrospinia; order Nitrospinales; family VA-1; genus UBA8687. Next base: position 5,380 of record JAESTE010000109.1, read on the forward strand.
CATATGGGTATGGGTTTTTCATTATCGAAACGTGGTGAGTTATATATGATTTCCCAGGGTTCTGGCGGTGGCTATGGTGATGTATTAGAACGTGATCCGGCTCTGGTGATTAAAGATATTGAAGAACGTCTACTTACACCTGATTGGGCCAGAAAGCTTTATAAAGTCGCTTTTGATGATGAGACCTTAATCGTTGATGAAGAGGCGACGGCTAAACTCCGTGCTGACTACAGAGAACAACGTAAAAAACAAGGTGTGCCTTACGCGGAATTTGTCAAGAAACATGTGCAATCCGAGCCGCCAAAGGACATTCCGTTTTATGGTTCGTGGAACAGCGATTTAAGTGTTGTTTATGCCGGGAGTAATGACGATAAGCGTGATCCACAAGATCCGGGGCCTGTTTACTTTACTAATCCCAAGGATGTAGAGATTGCCGCACTGGAATCCGAACTGGAAGCCATCCGCAAAAAAACAGGTATCCTGCCGCGCGATAACAGAAAATAAGCATGGCTCTCGATCTGCTTAAATACCTGTCGTCCAGTGATGGTTCGCCTAAACTCTGGATTGATTTCAATGCCTATAGCAAGAAGTTAATGTTAGCTGAGGGCGAAAATCCCTGGACGACGCCAGCATCTTATATGTCTTTCTATAGTCAGGCGCATGGTTTGGTCAAGGCTGACGTCGTTGTTATTAATGTATGGGATCTTTTTCAACACTGGATGCAGGAAGATGAACAAGCCATTCCGTCGATGTCTGGTAAGAAGCGTATCACCGTTGCATTGAAAACGATGCTTGCTGCTTTTGCACCCAGAGAATTATTGGCTGAGGTTCTTACTGCCGTAAGTAATAATTATGGTGATTCAGTACCTGTGGTCTTAGTCATGCCTTCACCGCGTTCATTACTTGCTAAAGCCCATAAGACGGCTAATGGTGTGGATGTCGAACCCGATGAATCGAACATTGATACCGCATCTATGTATGTGGCTGATTACCTCAGGTACTTTAGTGAAACCGGTCTTTCTGGTGTATTGTTGAAAGAAGATTCCGCTTTGATGCCTGAAAGTGAGGAAGAACTTTCCTGGTACCAACCCGTATACAATGTAGCGAAACATTATCGTTGGTCTGTTGGAATTCACCTGCCATTTTCCGGTGATGGTTTTGTTGCTCCAGAGGATGTTGATTTTTCTATTATCCCCGCTGAATGTTCTGTTGCTGAAAATTCTATGGGTGTAGATATCTCCAGATCCTTATGGCAAGGCGAAGATAATAATCAATTGTTAGCTAATACAAACGGGTTCAACTATTTGTCTATTCCTGAAGATACTAAACCCGAATTGGTTCTTGATACGCTCTCAAGCCTGAGAGGATAACGTAGGGAAACCTCGCTTAGTAAATTACAATGCGCATTATCGATTTTCTGCAACGCAGTCCTGCTTTTACACAAGGTGATGCCAAATTTATAGATCTTGATAATGATGTTTCATTTAATTATCAGGAAATATTCAATATCTCACAGCATATTGCTGAACTACTAAGAGA
>JAESTE010000110.1 GCA_016763735.1 Nitrospinaceae bacterium
CTGGGATGTGACGCATCATCCGCTTTTTCAGCCGATTTATCAGAACAGGCAAATAAAAAGAAAATCAAAGCCAACAGAGTAATTTTTTGAAAAAAATGCATTGTTTTAACAGGAGTTGTAAAAGGCTGAAATCATAACATTTTAACCGGATTTTACAAAAAAAAATGCCCTTCTTTATCCATTTTTGCCCCGCAAGCTCAGAATACTTGCTGAAAAGCCAATATTCTACTCAAAGTTTTCTGCCAAATACCGATAAATAATGGATATAACTTGTTTTGGGGAACTATGTCTTTAATGGAAACTGTAAAAAACCGATTTACTCAAATCAGCATTTTTATTCTCATTGCGTTAGTAGGAATGAGTTGCACCTCTGTGAAGAAAAATTTCCTGGGAGCAAAAAACAGTATAGTTACCTCGGTGAAAAAAACTTTTCAGGGAACGAAGAATAGTATCGTTTCCGTTGCACAAAAATCCCCCATTACAAGAAACGATAAAGATCAGGATTTTCTATTCGCCCGACATCAATTCAATCGTCGAGATTTTTCGGTATCCGAGTTTTACCTGAAAAAGGCTTTAGCTAATCGCCCAGGAGATATTCGCGCACTTAATTTACTCCCCTGGACTTATTTTTTCCAAAAACGTTTCGACAAGGCACTCATTGCCTTTAGCCAGGCTCACACTTTCAACAAAAGAAACCCCATCCCCATAATCGGAATGGCTTGGTGTTATTTCAGTCTCAAACGTTATGAAAGAGCCTTGGAAAGTTTTGACCATGCCGAAAGGTTGATGCCAGGATCATACGAAGTTCACAAGGGGCGGGCTTTCACCTATCTCGAACAAAAGCGGGAAGACCTTGCAAGGCAGGAGTTGCTTCAAATATTTGATGGCAATGAAATCGAAAATATTTTCCATATGTGGAGCCAATGGGGTCAAGACAACCCCGATGCCGTGTGGAAAATTGTACCGTCCAATTCCAATTCAACATCAATCTTTACTTTGCCGGCTGAACACCCACGCTACCGGAGTGTTCTTTGGGGATTACCTGCAAATGATTATCTACAGGAACTAGACTCGGCATGGAAGACATATCACCATGGAAAAATTAAAAATGCGATTCATCAATTCGAAGACCTTGCGTTAAGAAGTAACCCCGCTCTGGACGCTGTGAACGGTCTCGCATGGAGCCTGATGAAGGCGAAGCAAATAAATAAGTCGGAAGAAGTTTTCAAAGAAATTCTTGAACTCTATCCCCAGTTCATTGGTGCATTGAACGGAATGAATGAGATAAAACAAATTAAAAAACGTCAGGCGGTTTACGTTCAATACTATTTAGACCTTGGGAAGTATCGACTTGCTAAAGAAAAACTCGACGAACTATCGTTCCGCTATAAAAACTGGGCTCACCCTTACAATCAGCATGGAAAAATATCTCTGGCTAAAAAAGAATATGACCTCGCTAAAGATTATTTCCAAGTAGCTCTTGAAAAAGAGCCGAACAACCCAATTGCAGTAAATGGTCTCGAACAGGTTTTAAAGGGTCTCGACAAACATCTTTATAAAGCCGATCAGGCTTTAAAGCAGGGGGACTATAAAACTGCAGCCTTGATCTATTACGATTATGTGCAGGAAGATGATGATTGGCCTTCAGACAAGTTTGGTACCGCTCATGCTTATAATGGACTAGGCTGGAGTCAGTTCCAGAAAAAACAATATCGTTACGCAATAAAAAAGTTTATTAAATCCGTACAGCACGAAGATTATAAAATAGACGCCTCGAAAGGGCTGGGCTTATCTTTATTCGCGATCAACGAGTTTCAGGATGCCGTCCCTTATCTGGAAACAGCATTGCAACACGACCCAAGTAACAAAGAACTAGGATACAAGCTAGACTGGGCCATTCTGCAAAGCGAAACACCGCAGGCTGCAAAAGTCTACTTTGAAAAAATATTAAAGGAACACCCCTTATTGGCATCGCCTTATATGGCACTGGGCTGGGTTCACTATAAACATGGAAACCCGGATCTCGCGATCGAGTATTTTCTGAAAGCGATTTCTTTGGATCCCGATTTTGCGATGACAGGGAAATTTATAGAATTGCTTTCCAGAGAGCGTTTTGGTTGGCAGGTTTACAATTCCTTGGGTTGGACCTACTTTCAGAATGGAAGAAATCACAAAGCAATGCAAATGTTCAAGACCTCGATGCAAATTCAACCCAATAGATCTGAAGCACGCAAGGGAATGGGATATATATTTTTTCATCTTGGACGTTTTAGCGAAGCAAAACAAATGTTCGAACAATGCCTGGCTTTGAATCCGACACCCAATCCTGTGTTCGAACTCATCACTGGTAATAATGCCATTGCGCCATTTAAGCTTCAGACTACCGCCCGTACCAAATTGGGCAAAATATATTTCATAAACGAAGACAACTCTAAAGCCATTGCCCTCTATATGGAAGAATTGAAGCAGCAGCCAAACCAGCCCGACGCCTACGACGGACTCGGGTGGGCCTATTTAGAGCAAAACAGAGCCCTGGAAGCCCGAGCGGCGTTTACTATGGCCATCCGTCTAGAGCCCCTCAACAACTCCGCCCAAAAGGGATTAAGGCAGGCAAAACAAGCCATCGCCGAAGAAAGACTAGGCCGGAAAACGGCCGCCCTTCCCCTGCAAACGCGTCCAAATTAGCTTATATACAAATTATTTGCGAAAAATCAAAACTTTCAATTGACACCAGTTACTTTTCGCTTAAAATATATAGCTATCCCACTGGTTGCTAAGGAATTACAGACGCTCAAACTTTCTGGGGGGGGAGGGGTACCTTGCTCTTTTCGCTGGATAAGTGAAAAGTCGTGGAGTTGGACTCGTTCAACTCCATGATCCCGGTCTTGCCTATCCTCAGGTTAGATTTCCTGGAAACATCTCTGCGTAAGAAGCCTTCAAGTTTTCCACAACAGAAGGATCGGCTAACGTAGAAATATCTCCCAACTGTTCCGCTTCGTTAGCCGCTATTTTCCTTAAGATACGCCGCATGATTTTTCCCGAACGTGTCTTAGGCAAAGCGGGTGCCCATTGGATGACATCGGGAGATGCGATAGGGCCAATTTCTTTACGAACAAATTTTATCAACGTTTTTTGTAACTCGTCACTTGCGCTGACACCTTCCATAAGAGAAACGTAGGCATAGATGCCCTGCCCTTTTAATCTCATGCGGAAAACCAACAACAGCCGCTTCTGCAACCGCTTCATGTAAAACCAACGCTGACTCTATTTCTGCCGTACCTATCCGGTGCCCTGAAACATTGATGACATCATCAACGCGACCGGTGATCCAGTAATAACCATCTTCATCACGGCGGCACCCATCTCCGGTAAAATAATATCCCGGATAAAGTTTGAAATAGGTTTCTTCAAATCTCTCATGGTCGCCATAGATCGTCCGCATCTGACCGGGCCAGGGTTCCGCCAAAGCCAATACGCCCGTCACCCCGTTACCTTCAATCACCTTGCCTGTTTCCGTTTTAATAACCACAGGTTTGACTCCGAAAAAAGGCAGCGTTGCCGATCCCGGTTTGGTAGGAGTGCATCCCGGCAAAGGTGTGATCAAAATTCCCCCTGTTTCCGTTTGCCACCAGGTATCCACAATAGGACATCTACCCTTACCAATATTTTTATGGTACCAACGCCAAGCCTCAGGATTGATCGGCTCACCAACAGAGCCAAGAACACGTAAAGTGGAAAGATCGTATTTCGACGGAAAATCATCACCGCAGGACATAAGGGCACGAATCGCCGTAGGAGCCGTATAAAACTGCGTTACTTTCAACCGGTCAACAACATCCCAGAACCGCCCGGCATCAGGATAGGTCGGTATTCCTTCAAACATAACCGTAGTCGCCCCATTTGCCAAAGGACCGTAAACAATGTACGAGTGCCCCGTCACCCATCCTATATCTGCTGTGCACCACCAGATATCACCTTGGTGATAGTCAAATACATACCGATGAGTCAGTGCCGTATAAACCATATAACCGGCAGTAGTATGCATAACCCCTTTCGGTTTTCCCGTTGAGCCTGAAGTGTAAAGAATGAACAGCGGATCTTCCGACTCCATGACTTCGGGTTCGCAAACGGGATCGGCCTTCGACATTTCATCATGCCACCACAAGTCTCTTCCATTCTGCATTACAACAGGAATCTTCTCACCAACCCTCTGAACCACAACACAGGTTTTGACATGGACCCCTTGTTTTTCAGCAAGGGTCATCGCTTCATCGGCATTTGCTTTTATGGGGACCGGCTTTGCACCTCGGAATCCGCCATCGGTGGTAATGAGTACAGTGCAAGAGGAATCCACAATTCGATCTGCCAATGCAGTCGCTGAAAAACCGCCAAACACAATCGAGTGATTAGCACCTATCCTTGCACAAGCCAACATGGCAACGGACAACTCAATAACCATGGGCATATAAATAGAAACACGATCGCCCTTTTTGACTCCGTGACTTTTCAAGACATTGGCAAACTTGCAAACTTCCCGATGAAGCTCTCTATAAGTCAGGCTTTTGTTTTCCCCGGGTTCATTGCCTTCCCATAAAATAGCGGTCTGATCGCCTCTTGTTTCAAGATGTCGATCCAGGCAATTAGATGTAATATTGCACTGCCCACCCTTAAACCATTCGATTTGGATATCGCCCTGAGTCACATCATAATTATAGGATCGAACCTGATCCCATTTTTTGAACCAGCAAAAGCGTTCTGCCTGTTCCGCCCAAAACTCGTCAGGAGAGTTTATAGAGCGTTCATACATTTCACGGTATTGCTCCATACTGGCTATGTGAGCTTTGGATGAAACCGATTCAGGAGGATAATAAAGTTCCTCACTCATTTTTCAATCTCCAGTTAAAACGCATATCGTAGGGACCACTTGCCATTAGGAACCCCCCTTAGCCCTCCTTGACAGGGGGGAATTGATCTTCCCTCTGATAAGGAGGGGGGTGCCATTTATATATTGCGAACCGCCCTCGCCGCTTCTGTTAAAGTCCATAGTCCTTCAGGATGGTTGAATTCACCATCTCTAATATTTAAAATCCATGTTCGCATTTTACCTCTCACCTGCTGTGCAACCATGGAAAACCCGCCGCCGGGAGCAAATTTATCGCTGATATGAATCGTCTTACTAAATTGGTCAGTATTGGTAAAAGCTTCGTTATACAAGGTTGACATTTCATCCTTACCCGGTAAACGCCAATCATCGAAACCTGCAAATTTATTTTCACTCAACTCGCGTGCATAGTCTTTGCTTTCCTGATAATTGACCCATTTTTTTAAATCGTTCATGGAATCCGTTTTACTCCACATCAACCCATGCTTTTTTGAGGTAACCGTTCCATCACCGTTATCTACAAAATCATTATTTATGTCTTCAGTGTTCATACTTTATCCAGGGAATTCAAGAGTAACTAAAAGTAATAAGGAAATAATTGTTATAAAATATCATTTCACTTATTACAAAAGCAATGGACAAAAACTTTTTATACCATAGACTGGGGTTTACAAGGGTTATTCCAATCATAAAAAAAACATCACAGAAAAAATGTCGCAAAAAACATTCCAGGTTTTATTGACTCATTTCGACTGGAACCTGCAAAGGTTGGATGAAGTTCTCAAGCAGGAACAAAGTGATTATTTCAAAGGGGCGGCCTTGCAACGTTTTGGCCACACCTATGTTATGGCCCTGAAAGTCCTCCGCGCTTTTGCTGAATCGAATAACCTACCCTGCCAAACGGATGAACACTGTTTTGAAACAGCAATCAGTAGCGGGTGGATGGAAAAACAAACCGACTGGAAAGAAATGGTGGCAGATTATCAGCGTATCAACCAGAAACCGCCACAGGACGCTGAAACCGTTTATGAAAAATTAGCCACCTTCCATCACACTTTCAGCCAGCTTTTCGCAAAACTGAAGGCCATTTAGCTCCCTTTAGAACCTTGTAGAAGTGCCTTTAGCCTTTCTAACGCCCTCTTCCGATGCGATATCGCATTTTTTTCCGTCGAAGTCATTTCAGCGTAAGTTTTTTCATAACCTTCTGGAATGAACAGGACATCCCAACCAAATCCATTACCACCACGAATCTCATTGGCAATGATTCCTTCCACTTCCCCTCGTACAATCTGAATTTTTTTTCCATCATGAATAGCCAGGCAACAAATCGCCTTTGCTCTTCGATCGTCAAAGGACTGTAGCATCTTTAGCATGCCCTCACAGCCGACGGTTATTTCAAACCATTTCACCAGAGCACCTGGCAACCCCTTCCATGCATAAAAAACCAATCCGGAGTCCTCTACCAATATTGGACAACGCAACGCATCATAAGCCTGTTGAGCTTTGTGGGAGACCAGTTCATCAAGGTCTTGGGTTTGAATTTCAAACAAATCAGGCACTTCGACCTGTTCCAAAGGGACTCCTAAAATCTCCCCCGCTTCTTTCGCTTTATTGGGGTTCCCAGTTACAAACTTAAATTGACTAAACATACAAGCTCCAAAATGCTATTATTGAAAATTCCTTTTGTCTGACCTTGAAACCTATGGTATACGTTACCCTTTTTCTTATCGCATGAACCCGAAACTCCAATCATTCATTTGCACAGCCCTACTTCTCCTGCTGACATCCTGCTCTAATGTTTTCGAGCTGGATTCAGATGTTCAGGCTCGACAAGCTCTTTTCGATCTGATGAAAATCCAGGATCAATTTTATCAGGAAAACAACAGATACGCTGGCAAACTCTTCGAGATTGAAAAATACAATTTCAAATATCACACGGGAATCGTGTACATGGAAATAGAGCGGGCGGACAAAGACGGCTACCGCGCTATTTCCCTACCTGCCGAATCCACTACCGCCCGTGTATTTGCATTTGATACCAAAGAAGGTGGATTTTATGAAATGCATGACGAAGAAGTTTCACGATATGTTTTGGGGGCTTTGCGACACATCCGCGAAGAAAAGCAGAAAGAGGATCTAGTCGATCTCACTTCCTGGATTATGATGAGCGGAATGGTTTTTCTTGGCTTGCGTTTTATATCGCGATACAAAACCGCAGAAAATAATATGCTTTTAGGAGCTTATCTTTTTTGTTTGGTTCCGCTCGCCTGGACGTTCGCGATTCTCGGCAATATGAATAAACATATTGTTTTCAGCAGTCAGATTTCGCAAATTACATGGGCTTCGCTATTACTGGCTCTGGCTTCCTTAATACTGGGCAGCAGATGGATGATTAGAAAAAAACATGACCTGCCGCTTCCATCCTTATTAAGTCTTATGTTTTGTACTCTGATAATTGCGTTTATGAGCGGTGGCGTGATGGTTCACACTCTGATTACTTATCCCTAAAGATATTTCAGTTCAACCGTACCGTAAGGACATGCTTGCTCTCGCTATCGGCTCGGGACTTCAAACAAAAGGTTTGACCGTTCACTGTATTTCGAGGTAGCACAAATTTGATAGGGCCTTCTGAAGAATTGAGGGTCATAACGCTACCTATTCTGGCTTTATCTATTATCATCTCATAAGAGAAGCAAGAGGCTCCCGTATTGACCACTTCCATTCGCGGGGTTTGCAGATCGAGGATGAGATCACCACGTCTTTTACTGAACAGACTCGATTCGCCTTTACCTGGAATAGATAAGGACATTTGATTCCAGCTTCCGGGAGGGACTTTTATTTCAAACTTTTCTCTACCAGATTTCAAATAAATGCTCGCGCCTGATTGCGCGGTGGAGAGGGGAACATGAATTTTTTTATAAACGTTCAATTGAAAAATGCGGGTATCTAATTGAGCAAGATAAGTCGCGCATTCGACTTTCCATTTTTGCAGTTTGGGATTACGGACGATTCGTTGCAATAAAAAGCTCCAGGTTTTTGCCTCGACCTTGACCAGAGCCTTTTC
>JAESTE010000111.1 GCA_016763735.1 Nitrospinaceae bacterium
CAGTAACATCCCGGAAGCCATGTTTCGCAAGATGCCTCGGGTAGAGTGCTTCAGAAATATATGTTGTGCTTCATGAGCCAGCACACCTGCGAGTTCTTCTGGCGAGTCGACTATTTTAAGCAATCCTTCAAAGACGATAATATTCCCACCGGGCAAAGCTAATGCATTGATTTGTTCAGTCGGTAAAATAAAAATTTTCAGGTTGTAGGGAGTCTTTTCCACCTTAGATTGCTTTAAAAGGCGGAGTATATCTGTGAGCACCGCCATTACTTTCGGATCAGGATTTTTTTCTACCGGGAGGGCAGACAAAACCGCGTCTCCTAATGTTTCCTCCCATTCCACCGGAATTTTATCTACGAACTGGTCCACAAAATAATGTGGAACAATTTTAAATGCTGCATAAAAAAATAAAAGGAGGATTAAAACTCCCGCTGAAAATATTTTCCAATTGAAAGAATTTATTATTGTTGTGCGGGAAAAATCATTAGGAGCTATTCTTCGACAGTTCTCATAAAAATCAGGATCTTCCACAACCAGAGTTTCCAGTCTCTCACCTTTCGGGGTATTGAGTTGATGTTCAATATAGAAGGGAATTGTTTCTGCAGCCCATTGAATGTCTGAGTAAGGCCAACTGAACGTAGACCGACCTGGAATTGAAAGGGTCATATGGTACGGCGTTAATTCGATGCGAACGGGTTGCTTTTGCGCGCTTTTTCCATCGAACAGGGAACCGCTAAACTGCAATTTGGGGGTAACCATTCCCACTCCAGAAGAGACCTTTGCATAAGTATAGCATTGCGGGGTAAGTTATAATTGATTGAGAGTTATTTATAACGATTCGTTGGAGGGTGTGGAATGCAAAGGCAACTGGGTCAATTGCGCTTTGCGGATGGGCTAGTGAATGGTGCCACGAATTTTATTTCAGAAGTGGCTACGGTTTTGGATTTTTCGCCTTCTGGGAAAAGAGTTGTCGGGTATCTATGGTTCCAGTACGGGTCGCCCGCCTTATACGTTGATTCTACTATTCAAAACCCTTAATGGAACAACCTTTCTGACCCCGGCATGTGAAGAAGCATTGACAGACCGAATCAGCTTTCATCGTTTTGTGAGCTTGAGTTTATCGGATGCGGTTCCCGATCATTCAACGATCAGCCGGTTTCGCTCTCAGTTGGGGATCGCTATGAAGTGTTATTTCCTCTCGCAGACGCAATATAGAGCTGCCTTCATCGCTAGAGGGTTGAAAATTAAGGAGTAATTCGATATAATCTGGGCATGGTTATGCAAAAGAATTTTATTGTAATTGGCTCTGGCGTTGCCGGATTGACCTTCGCTCTCAAGGTTTGCAAATTCGGGTCGGTCGGCATCATCACCAAAGATGCGCTGGAAGAGTCTGCCACGAAATACGCCCAAGGGGGAATTGCCTCGGTGATGGCGGAAGACGATTCTTTCGAGTTGCACGTTCAAGACACGATGGAAACGGGACGCGGACTCTGCCACGAAGACTTTGTGCGTATCGCCTGCCGCGAAGGCCCGGCGAGAATCCGTGAATTGATTGATCTGGGAGCGCAATTTGATTTGCGCGGCACGGAATTCGATTTAGGAAAAGAAGGCGGTCATTCCAAACGTCGTATTCTTCATGCCCACGATCTCACGGGTTGGGAAATTGAAAAAACACTTATCGAAGCGGTGCACGCTGAAAAAAATATAGAAATTTTTGAACACCATATGGCTATCGATCTGATCACCAAGGCCAGACTCGATGACAAAATTCAACCGGGCAGTTCTGATGATGAGGCGTTGGGACTTTATGTGCTGAATCATAAGACGAGTCAGGTAGAAACCATGGTGGGAGATGTGATCTTGCTCGCTTCAGGAGGCGCAGGAAAAGTTTATCTCTATACGTCCAATCCCGACACCGCTACGGGAGATGGCATTGCTGTTGCCTATCGGGCGGGTGCAAAAATTGCCAACATGGAATTTTTCCAGTTCCATCCCACTTGTCTTTTTCATCCTAAAGCAAAATCGTTTTTGATTTCTGAAACGGTGCGCGGTGAAGGCGGCATCTTGCGATTGGAAAATGGCGACACATTCATGGAGAACTACCATGCTTTGGGCTGCCTCGCGCCACGCGATGTAGTCGCTCGCGCTATTGATTATGAAATGAAAAAGAGCGGTGACGATTGTGTTTATCTCGATGTCACGCATCTGGAAGGTTACCGAATTCGCGAACGCTTCCCGAATATTTACCAAACCTGTCTTGAGTTCGGTTTTGATATGTCTAAAGAGCCTGTTCCCGTTGTGCCTGCGGCCCACTATATGTGCGGTGGACTGATTGTTGATACGAACGGGCAAACGAATATCAAACGGCTTTTTTCCAGTGGCGAAGTTTGTTTTTCTGGATTGCATGGTGCTAACCGACTGGCTTCCAATTCGTTGTTGGAAGGACTGGTGCTTTCGCATCGCGCAGTTGAAAAAGCAGTGAACTTGTTTAAAGAATCGAAAATTTCACAGAATCATTTGAGGAAAATTCCTGCATGGGACCCTGGAAGTGCGGTGGACAGTGACGAGTCGGTTGTGGTTTCGCATAACTGGGACGAGATACGCCGCTTGATGTGGAATTATGTGGGCATTGTTCGTTCCGACAAACGTCTCAAGCGAGCGGAGCGTCGCATTCAACTTCTTCTGGAAGAAATTCAGGAATATTACTGGAATTTTAAAATCACTAAAGACACTTTGGAGCTTAGAAACATTGCCATCACCGCGCAGTTAATTATTCAAGGCGCGTTGACGCGAAAAGAAAGTCGAGGCCTGCATTTCAACCTCGACCACCTGGATACGGATGATGAAAACTGGAAACGCGATAACGTTTTTCAGGACACCGCCCGTAGATTGATAACCCCGATTAACCCGAGAATAGTGACCCATGAGTGAAGAAAAAACAGTACATATATTGATTCGAGATTTTTTTGGTGTGGTTGCACTTGCCTTTACCGTATTCGGCTTTATGGCGCTGATAGCTTTTTCGTCTGGCGACCCTTCCTTCAATAAAAGCGTGACGGGAATGAATGTGGTCAATTCCGGCGGCATGGTAGGAGCCTATCTTGCAGATGGACTGGCACGTGTTTTCGGTAGCGGTTCTTTCTTTTTTCCCGTTATCACTGCAATCTTAGGCTGGGCATTGATTCGCGGCAAGCAGGTTCAAAACTGGACGTTGATTTTAGGTTCAGGAACCCTGTTTCTGGTAGGCCTTTGCTCTTTGCTGGCGATTCAGTTTACTGCCGATCCCTTCTTCGGTAAAGCCGTTCCGGTAGGCGGTTTGGTTGGTGATGGACTGGGCGGATTTCTAGTTACCTGGTTGAACCCTTCAGGAGCGGTATTGACCCTCATAACATTGTTGTTCATTTCCTTCATGGTTATGACTCGCCTCGAGGTCAATGTTCTCGTCGAAACTGTAGGGAAAATTGTTTCTATGATTGGTGCTGGGTTGTGGTTGGGTATGAATGGCCTAAAAACCCTGACGATAAAAATGTTAGAAGGGATGGGGAAAACTTTTCAGTGAATGAAATCCACGTTTGAAAAAATACAAGAGGCGCGTGCTGAATTCGCTGAGGCTAAAATAAATGCCAGCGATCCGGTGATTGTCACTCGTTCGCGTCCTGAGCCTGTGGTGATACAACCTAAAGAGAAACCTGAAAAAAAGAAAAAAGAAGAAAAATCAGACTTTGTGGTGCAAGACCATTTTCCTTTTATGGGTTCGTCCAGTAATTATCAGGTTCCGCCGTTATCCCTGTTAAACGATGTGCCGCCTGAGATCGGCACCGATACGGATAAGGTTCATAAAGATATATTAGCAAGCAGTGCGATTTTGGAGAAAAAGCTGGCGGATTTTGGAGTCCAGGGTAGGGTCGTTCAAGTTTTACCCGGTCCCGTTATTACTACATTTGAATACGAACCAGCTCCGGGAATAAAAGTCAGTCGTATTTCTTCTCTTACCGATGATTTGGCTTTGGCGATGCGTTGTGTGAGCTTGCGCATTCTCGCTCCTGTTCCGGGCAAGTCCGTAGTCGGGATTGAGATTCCTAACCTTCGCCGCGAGACCATTTACTTTAGAGATGTTATGGAATCGGATGAATTCCAGGGATCGGATTCCAAATTGAATTTGGCAATCGGTAAAGACATTACCGGTGAGCCGGCAGTGCAAGACCTTGCAAAAACACCGCATTTGCTCATGGCGGGTTCTACTGGGTCCGGAAAAAGTGTTGGGCTCAATTCCATGATATGCAGCATCTTACTCAATGCTACTCCGGATGAAGTTAAGATGATTATGATTGACCCCAAAATGTTGGAGCTTTCGGTTTACGATGGCATCCCGCATCTCATCGCGCCAGTGGTCACCAATCCTAAAAAAGCTGCGGCGGCGTTGCAGTGGGCTGTCACCGAAATGGAATCGCGCTACAAAATGATGGCAGAGCACGGAGTGAGAAATATCGGTGGCTTCAATGACCTTGCTGAAAAACTTCAAAAAGAATATGAAATCGAATTCAAAAAACATGAAAAGGCAAATAAAGGTTTAAAACCTGTTAGCGAAGACAATGAAGATGAGGAAGAAGAAGTGTTGCTTCCAGAACCTCCTGCAAAACTTCCTTATGTGGTTGTACTCATTGATGAGCTGGCAGACTTAATGATGGTCGCATCGAAAGGCGTTGAAGATTCTCTCACTCGACTTGCGCAAATGGCGCGTGCGGCTGGCATTCACTTGATCGTAGCGACTCAACGTCCGTCGGTAGATGTGTTGACCGGAATCATTAAAGCCAATTTCCCCACGCGAATGTCGTACAAGGTAACTTCACGGGTGGACTCCAGAACCATCCTCGATGCAATGGGTGCCGATAAATTGTTAGGTCGAGGGGACATGCTATTTCTTCCACCGGGATCATCCAACTTGCTAAGGCTGCACGGGGTCATGGTCAGCGATGAAGAAATCGAGCGAATTGTTGGTTTTATTAAGAAACAGGCGAAACCTCTTTATGAAGAAGATATTTTTCAAACCGCCGAAATTGAAGCAAAAGATGAAGCG
>JAESTE010000112.1 GCA_016763735.1 Nitrospinaceae bacterium
GTTGATCTTGTGGTCACGCCACTCGCAGGTCGTGGCCGCCGAGGTGATCGTGATCCCACGCTCACGTTCCTCCGCGAGATAATCCATCGTGGCCTCTCCCTCATGCACTTCGCCCACCTTGTGGCTACGACCGGTGATGAAGAGAATCCGCTCGGTAACGGTCGTCTTACCCGCGTCGATATGCGCAATGATCCCTATATTGCGAGTCTTTTCAAGTTCAGTATGCTTACTCATTTTAGCTTATAGCTCCGCTTACCATCGATAATGAGCAAAAGCTTTATTTGCTTCCGCCATACGATGGACTTCTTCTTTTTTCTTAACCGCTCCGCCTGAATTATTAAAGGCATCCATGAGCTCTCCGGTCAACTTTTCCGACATAGTGCGACCCGGTCGCGACCGAGCATTCTGAATCACCCAGCGCATACTAAGAGCCTGCCTTCGGCTTTCTCTTACCTCAACTGGAACCTGATAAGTAGCACCACCGACACGGCGGGACCGCACTTCCAGCAAAGGCGCAGCATTCTCGATAGCCTTACGAAACACACGCAACGGCTCTTCCTTCCCTTTTTCCTCAATACTCTCAAGGGCCTTATAAAAAATTGTTTCCGCCAGGCCCTTTTTCCCTTTTTCCAAAATACAATTGATAAACCGCGCCACCAATATATCGTTGAATTTAGGATCAGGAATGATCTTGCGTTTCTGAGCTACTCTTCGTCTTGCCATAGTTTTTTACTTTATTTTTTTCGGCCTCTTGGCCCCATATTTTGAACGGCTCTGCATACGACCTTCAACACCCAATATGTCGAGACTGCCGCGAACCACGTGATACCGGGCACCTGGCAAATCTTTAATTCGCCCTCCCCGGATCATTACTATTGAATGCTCCTGCAAATTATGACCAACCCCAGGAATATAAGTCGTAACCTCCATACCGTTCGACAAGCGCACACGAGCTACTTTTCGGAGTGCTGAATTCGGCTTTTTAGGCGTTGACGTATAAACCCTTACACAAACCCCGCGCTTCTGCGGACAGGATTTCAGCGCCGGGCTATCGCTTTTCCGTACCGGCTTTTTTCTACCGGATTTTACTAATTGATTGATTGTTGGCAAAAAATAATCCTCCCACAATGAAAAACCACTCACGGGCCATAAGACAAACCGGACATACCCGATATGTCAATAAAAACAAGGGTTAAGCCAGATAAAATAGGGCGTGAAAGGTTGTAATTGTACCACTGAAAATCCCCGAGTCAAGCTAAAAACAGACTTCGGAAGAAACTTATTTTGCCACCACCACGGCTTCTTCCACTTTCGGCTCTGCTTTCTCTATTTCCGGCTCTTCAATGCGAATTCCTCTATAAGCCAGGCTTCCCGTTCCTGCAGGAATCAGCCGACCCATGGTCACATTTTCTTTTAATCCCACCAAATTATCTCGTTTACCGCTGACGCTCACCTCTGTTAACACACGAGTTGTTTCCTGAAATGATGCCGCTGAGATAAAGCTTTCTGTGCTCAACGATGACTTGGTAATTCCCAAGAGAATCGCCCCGCCTTTAGCTGGTTTTTTCTTATTCTTTATTGCTTCCTGATTGGCAGCGTTGAACACTTTCTTAGTGACCTGCTCACCCAACAAAAATTCCGTATCCCCCGAATCTTCGATGATCAAGTGACGCAACATTTGCCGGACGATGACTTCAATATGCTTATCGTTAATGGCAACACCCTGCAGTCGATATACTTCCTGCACTTCATTAACCAGATATTTTCGAAGTTCATCTTCACCAAGAACTCGTAAAATGTCATGCGGGTTAGACGCACCATCCATCAATGCTTCACCGGCAACCACCTCATCGCCCTCATGAACATTGATATGCTTACCGCGTGGGATCAGGTATTCGCATTCATCGCCTGATTCACTTTCCACGATTACTTTACGCATGCCTTTAACGAATCCGCCAAATTTCACTTTACCCGTAATTTCAGTGATGGTTGCTTGTTCATGCGGCTTTCTTGCTTCAAAAAGCTCCGCAACTCTAGGCAGCCCACCTGTAATGTCTTTGGTTTTTGCAGACTCACGCGGAATCTTAACAATCAAGTCACCGGCATTCACCTGGTCACCCTCACTAACACTGATATTTGCGCCTGCAGGGAGAATATAACGTCGAACCGTTTCACCCGCTTTATCTTTAAGCGAAATCCGTGGTTGTTTCTTTTCATCACGGTGACTGATAATTACTTTAGTAGAAAGACCTGTTATTTCATCGAAATCCTCTTTCATCGTCACACCTTCGACGATGTCACCGAAAGCAATCGTACCTTCTACCTCAGTAAGAATAGCGTTGGTGTAAGGATCCCATTCAACCAACGTTTGCCCTTCCTGAACTTCCTGGCCATCGTTAACTTTCAGCTTCGCAGCATACACAACTGCGAACCGCTCTTTCTCTCGCCCAGTATCGTCCAGTATCACCAAGCTTCCGTTGCGATTCATCACGATGATTTCGCCAGCCTGATTTTTTAGAGTGCGAAGTCCCATATATTTTACAGTACCACCGCGTTTGGTATTCAGTGTTGTCTGCTCTACAACCCGGCTCGCCGTTCCACCAATATGGAAGGTACGCATGGTCAACTGTGTACCTGGCTCACCAATAGACTGCGCCGCAATAACACCAACCGGCTCACCTACCTCAACCCATTTCAAAGTTGCCATATTACGACCGTAACATTTAATACAAACTCCCTCTTTCGATTCACAAGTCAGGCAAGAACGCATTTTAACTTTTTCAATACCGGCATTTTCAATGGCCGTAACCGTGTCTTCTTCAATCAAACTGTCGGCTTCTGCCAGTACATCGCCCGTAAAAGGATCAACGACATCTTCAAGAACCGTTCGCCCCAGAATTCTCTCACCCAAAGGCTGAATGATTTCGCCGGCTTCAACGAGGGAAACTGCATCAATCCCTTTCAAAGTTCCGCAATCATCTTCCTGAACAATCATGTCCTGCGCAACATCGACCAGTCGACGTGTCAGGTAACCGGAGTTCGCTGTTTTGAGCGCGGTATCCGCCAGACCTTTTCTAGCACCATGTGTTGAGATGAAGTACTGAATTACCGACAGGCCTTCGCGGAAATTTGCGGTGATAGGTGTTTCAATAATTTCTCCAGATGGCTTGGCCATCAAACCCCGCATTCCCGCCAACTGCCTTAGCTGTTGTGCACTTCCTCTTGCGCCTGAGTCAGCCATGATAAAAATCGAATTAAAATCCTTACCCGTTTTTCCTTTGACCGTTTCCTCGTCTTCAGTCTCCAGCGCTTTAAACATTTCTTCAGAAACTTTTTCTGTAACATGCGCCCAAATATCGATGACCTTGTTATATCGCTCACCGTTAGTGATAAGCCCATCACGATACTGCTTATGAACCTTAAGAACTTCTTCGTTAGCCTTATCTACCAGCTTATCTTTGGTTTTCGGTATCTTCATCTGATCGATAGAGATGGTCAATCCAGCTTCAGTGGCGTACTTGAATCCAAGATCTTTTACGTCATCAAGCAAGGTCACTGTTTTTTCCCGCCCCACCTGCAGAAAAGCCTGAAAAATAAGCTCGGAAAGCGACTTCTTATCCATCAACCGATTCACCCAGTCAAAGGGCAATCCAACAGGAAGCACTTCACCCAAAAGAATTCGACCTGTCGTGGTCTGTGTCAGCACATTATCGATACGCACCATGATCAAAGCCTGCAAGTCGAGCTCATCGGCGTTATACGCAGCAATCACTTCTTTTTGATCTGAAAAAACCTTGCCGCCACCTTTCACATCGCCGCGAATTTTTGTCATGTAATAACAACCCAGAACAATATCCTGAGTAGGCACAGCGATAGGCCTGCCATTCGCTGGCGACAGAACGTTGTTGGAAGACATCATCAACAACTTGCATTCCGTCCTGGCTTCCATAGAAAGAGGAACATGCACCGCCATCTGATCGCCATCGAAATCGGCATTGAAAGCGGTACAAACCATAGGGTGAACCTCAATCGCCTTTCCTTCGATCAGCAACGGCTCGAAAGCCTGAATACCTAGTCGATGCAGAGTGGGAGCGCGATTGAGAAGCACTGGATGGTTTTTAACCACTTCCTCAAGAACTTCCCACACTTCGGAACGTTCCTGCTCAACCATTTTCTTCGCTGTTTTTATTGTAGTCGCATAGCCCTTTTCTTCCAGACGGTTGAACACAAAAGGCTTGAACAATTCCAGGGCCATTTTTTTCGGCAACCCGCACTGATGAAATTTCAAGTACGGCCCTACCACGATGACAGATCGACCCGAGTAATCTACGCGTTTTCCCAACAGGTTTTGGCGGAAACGACCCTGCTTACCCTTGAGCATATCGCTCAAAGATTTTAACGGTCGTTTATTGGTACCGCGAAGAGTACGACCTCGACGGCCGTTATCAAACAAAGCCGAAACAGCCTCCTGCAACATTCGCTTTTCATTACGGATAATAATTTGCGGCGCTTTCAACTCCTGCAGACGCTTGAGCCGATTGTTCCTGTTAATCACTCGTCTATAAAGATCGTTCAAGTCGGATGTCGCAAACCGACCGCCGTCCAACGGAACCAGAGGGCGCAACTCAGGAGGAATGACCGGAACCACCTGAAGAATCATCCACTCCGGTTTATTTCCAGATTTTCTAAACGCCTCAACGATCTTCAAACGCTTGGCAAGCTTCCGCTTATTCATAATGGACTTGGTAGTAACCATCTCTTCCTTCAACTGCACAGAAAGCTCTTCCATATTCATCGGTCTGAGAAGCTCAGCCACTCCTTCTGCCCCAATCATGGCGCGAAAGGTGTCTGGAAACTCCATTTCCATTTCACGATACTCTTCTTCCGTCAGAATCTGACCGATTTCCATATCCGAATCACCAGGATCGGTCACCACATAATTTTCAAAATAAATGATGCGCTCAAGATCTTTGAGAGGAATATCCAGAAGATGCCCGAGTCGGCTGGGAAGTCCCTTGAAATACCAAATATGCGCAACCGGGGTTGCCAGCTCTATATGCCCGAGACGTTCACGCCGAACCTTGGAGAGAATAACCTCAACTCCACACTTCTCACAGATGACACCCTTGTGCTTCATCCGCTTGTATTTTCCGCAGGTACACTCCCAGTCTTTGACCGGACCAAAAATTTTAGCGCAGAACAATCCATCACGCTCCGGCTTAAAAGTACGATAGTTGATGGTTTCCGGTTTTTTTACTTCACCATAAGACCATGAGCGTATTTTCTCCGGAGAGGCAATACGAACCCGGATCGCATCAAACAATATAGGGTTTTTTGGCTTATCGAAATTTGTCAGATTATCCACCAGGGACGTCTCCTTTAATAAGGTTTTCGCAAACCGTTTTAATTTAAAATATTTTAGGGTCCTGATTTAAAAACTCAATCCAAGACCAAGCTGGATCAGACGGGGAAAAAATTTATTTTTCCGACTCGATCAGTTCTACATCAATGGCCAAGCTCTGCAACTCCTTCACAAGAACGTTGAAGGATTCCGGCAAGCTTGGATTGAGGTGCGTATCACCTTTAACAATGGCTTCGTACATGCGTTTTCGCCCTTCAACATCATCGGACTTCACGGTCAGCATTTCCTGAAGCGTGTACGCTGCACCATAAGCCTCCAATGCCCAAACCTCCATTTCCCCAAGTCGCTGCCCACCAAATTGAGCTTTACCTCCCAAAGGCTGTTGCGTGACCAAAGAATAAGGCCCTGTTGAACGCGCATGAATTTTATCATCGACCAAATGATGGAGCTTCAATATATACAAATAACCTACCATCACATGCTGCCTAAACAGTTGCCCGGAACGGCCATCAATCAGACGCACTTCGCCTGTCTCCGAACAACCTCCCTGACGCAGCAGATCCCTGACCTCATCCTCTTTCGCACCATCGAAAACAGGAGTGGCCATATTTTTATCGTTAGCCTTGGCTGCCATTCCCAAATTGGTTTCTAGAATCTGCCCAACGTTCATTCGTGAGGGCACACCCAGAGGATTCAAAATAAGCTCGATCGGCCGGCCATTTTCCATATACGGCATGTCTTCTTCAGGAACAATGGTTGAAACGACACCTTTATTACCATGTCGGCCCGCCATCTTGTCCCCCACTTGAAGCTTACGCTTCATAGCCATGAAGACTTTCACCAGCTTGATTACGCCAGGAGACAAGTCATCGCCTTTTTTCAGACGAGTCACTTTTTCTTCCAGCATAGACTTAAGAATAGTCACCTGCTCTTTGGTACTGGATTCCATCCCCAACAGAGTTTTTTCATCCACTCCCTGCACTGGAACCTTAACCATGTCCTTCAAGCTCATTTTCCCGATCTGTCCTTCTTCGATCGCTTGACCTTTTTCAAAACTAACCTTACCAATCGTGGTTGATTTTGATACGTTTTTACCCACGAGAAGACCGAACATACTCTTAGTCATCTCGCTTTTAACGATAGCTATTTCCTCGTTATAGTCCTTTTCGATCCGGGAAATTTCTTCTTCTTCAATCGCCAACGTCCGCGAGTCTTTATCGATTCCCTTCCTCAAGAACACTTTCACATCAATGACTGTGCCATGAACCCCAGGCGGCACGCGAAGCGATGTATCACGAACGTCTCCCGCCTTTTCACCAAAAATAGCTTTCAGGAGTTTTTCTTCAGGACTAAGCTGGGTTTCACCTTTCGGGGTAATCTTACCGACAAGAATATCGTTCGGCTTGACATTTGCACCAACTCGAATGATGCCACTTTCATCCAGATTCTTCAAAGCATCTTCACCTACGTTGGAAATATCACGAGTGATTTCCTCCTTACCCTGCTTGGTATCACGGGCTTCAACCTCAAACTCTTCGATATGAACCGAAGTATAGACATCTTCTTTTACAAGTTTTTCGCTGACGATGATGGCATCTTCAAAGTTGTAGCCGCCCCAAGACATGAAGGCAACCAGAATATTCCTTCCCAACGCCAACTCACCATGATCGGTTGAAGGACCATCTGCCAGAACATCCCCTTGCTTTACCTGCGTCCCGGAAGACACACGCGGCCGCTGATTGATACAAGTATTCTGGTTAGAGCGTTGATACTTATTCAGCGAATAGATATCCACATTCGAATCCAACTGGCTTCGCCGAGTCTTCACTTTTCTCACGGGTCTTTTGTCAGTACGAACTACAATACGGGTTGCATCAGCACTAATAACCACACCATCGTTTTCAGCAATCACTACCGCACCAGAATCGTGCGCAACAATCGCCTCCATACCTGTACCCACCAAAGGCGCCTCGGATCGCAACAAAGGAACGGCCTGGCGCTGCATATTGGACCCCATTAACGCCCGGTTAGCATCATCGTTTTCCAGAAAAGGAATCAAAGATGCCGCCACACTGATCAACTGCTTCGGTGACACGTCCATATAATCGACCTTCTCTCGCTGAGAAAGGACAAAGTCGCCTCCCTTTCGCGCTGAAATAATAGGGTCGGTAAAATTTTTCTTCTCGTCCATTTTCACATTGGCCTGAGCAATAATATATTTATCCTCAATCAAAGCGGTATGGAACTCAACTTCGTCTTTGGCCTGACCATCTACCACCTTTCGGTAGGGCGTCTCAATAAACCCATATTCATTTACTCGAGCATATGTACTAAGCGACGCGATCAAACCGATATTTGGATTTTCGTGTAGGCGATCAGGGCCGCTTGCTTCGCAGCCTTGTCGTTAAAGGCCTTGAGGGTCTCGCTCATGAATTTGGAGTCCGTCATTTCA
>JAESTE010000113.1 GCA_016763735.1 Nitrospinaceae bacterium
CGCATTTTTAAGTGTGTTGATTAGTGTGCTTTTTCCACTGCCATTTGGCCCAGCAAACATACGCAGGCGGGGAACCTGGTTCATGTTTCAATGAATAACTCTTTTTTTATAACGGGGATTTTCGGCGTGATAGTCTTGCGATGCATTTTTTTTCCATCGGGAAATACTTCGTAAATTATTCCATCTTGAACTTGTAATACGCTTTGCCCGTTGGTTAAGGCATTTTTACAAGCCTGTCGCATAGCATAATCAGCAAGCTCTGGAATCACTGTTTCCAAGTCATCAAGCTCTTGATCTGTTTTCATGCACTAAACTCCTGACGGTCTATTCTTCATTTCTATTTGAGTTGACCAAGCCTTCACTAGGTTATTACAAATCAGAATTATAGCACAAAGAATGCGGAACAAGGAGCCAAAGCAAGGAGTGGGGGGGCAAATCGCTCCTTAGCTACACCTTTTGAAAAAGGATTATTTAAAATCACCTCTCCCTGCTAAGGGAGTGGCCTCAAGGGGAATCGGCCCCCTGTTTCTGGCATGAGAGGTCAGCGCATTAACCGCTGGCGGGACCACATTCATCAGGACTTACTTGCTGTAATGCGGCGATGCGTTGTTCCAGTGGGGGTGGCTGGCAAACAGTGCCTGCACCTTAATTCAAAAAAGTCCTATAAAAACTTCTCCGGTTCAACGAACTCTTTGTCGAGTGCGGTTGCCACGGCTGGGTGGGTGATGGAGCCGAGGCAGACATTGAGTCCGCTTTTCAGGGCCGGGTCGTTGGTCATGGCTTTTTTATAGCCTTCGTTTGCAAGTTTCAGGGCATAAGGGAATGTAGCGTTGGTGAGTGCGAAGGTAGAGGTTCGCGCTAGAGCGCCGGGCATATTGGCAACGCAATAATGCACCACGCCTTCTTCTTCAAAAATCGGATTGCTATGTGTGGTCGGTCGAGAAGTCTCTAACATTCCACCTTGATCGATGCCGACATCGACGATCACCGACCCCGGTCGCATTTCCTTTAACATATCGCGAGTGATGAGTCGCGGTGCGCGCGCTCCAGGAATCAGCACTGCGCCAATGACCAAGTCTGCTGTGCGCAAAGACTCAAGCAAATTAAATTTGTTCGACATCAAAGTTTTCAGTCGGCTGCCATGAATGTCATCGAGATAACGCAATCGCGGCAGGTTGACATCGAGCAACGTCACCGATGCTCCGGTACCGATTGCCATTTTTGCTGCGTTGGCTCCCACAATGCCGCCACCGACAATAACCACATGACCGGGATCAACGCCGGGCACGCCGCCAAGTAAAATTCCGCGTCCGCCATTCTCGCGTTCGAGATATTTCGAACCTTCGTGTATCGACATCCTTCCTGCCACTTCACTCATGGGAATGAGTAGCGGCAGGGACATATCGGCCAACTGCACGGTTTCGTAAGCGATGCCTATAACTTTTTTGTCAAGCAAGACCTGAGTTAATTCGGGAGCCGGGGCAAGGTGCAAATAGGTATAGAGTATCTGGCCTTCGCGAAGCAGGGGATATTCTTCGGCAATGGGTTCTTTGACCTTGACGATCATTTCTGCCTGTTCAAAAACTTCTTTCCGGGAGACGATTTTGGCTCCCTGCTCAAGATAGTCTTGATCCGGGATGCCACTGCCATCTCCTGCCAGATTTTCCACCAGAACTTTGTGTCCGTTTACGATCAGGTCGTGCACCCCTGCCGGGGTCATGGAGACGCGGTACTCATCGATCTTGATTTCTTTTGGGATTCCTATAATCATTTCGCCTCTTGGATAAGATTCATATGGCTCTACTCATTATAAACGAATCCCCTATTTGATCTTTTAGATAAAATCCATTAGAGTAACCTTTCAAAAACAATAATTTCCCGGACGTTTATCAATGGAAGATGTAAGTTTTGAACAGACCATATCAGCGAACCTCGTTGACGATGGCAAGCTTTTAGATTTGGAAGATAAAAGTATCGGCATCGAAGAGTTGCGTCTTTTAGCGGCGAGTGAAGATTTATCTGGAGTGGAACAACTTTATCTCAGCCAGAACCAGCTTTGCGGCGAGGCCATCGAGGTTCTCTCTCAAGTAAAATGTTTGACGGGGTTACGATCGCTTTACCTCAACCACAATATTATTGGCGATGAGGAAGCTAAAACCCTGGCAAAGGCCGACCTGTTGAAGAACTTGAAATGCATCATGTTCGAAGCCAATAATATCGGCCCGGCAGGCGTCGCAGCTTTGGCCGATTCTCCCAATCTGCAAAATATGGAAATTATATTTCTCGATTCGAATCCGATCGGGCCAGAAGGGGCAAGTTTCATCGCGGCATCTGATAAGTGGCCGAGCTTGAAAGCCTTGCATCTCGACAGCACGGGTATCGGTGATGAGGGCATTGAAGCGCTGGCCGCAAGCAAGCATATGGCCGAGCTTGAAAAGTTATATTTGTGTTCCAACAAAATGGGCAATGCCGGTGCAATAGCGATTTCCAACTCACCTTATTTTAAAAATCTGATTGCGTTGAGCATCTGGAGAAACGAAATACGCGATGAAGGTGGGCAAGCCATTGCAGATTCGCAAACTTTTATGAATCTCGAACGGCTTTATATGAGTCTAAATTTTATAGATCGCCCGATAAGAAAAGTGATTCGCGGCTCAGAGCTTGCCAAACGTTTGACCACCCTGGTAATGGACTGACTGATTATGACAGAGAATAAAGAAGAAGATTACGAGTACGGCCATTCTAAGTTTTTCAACATCTTCTTCCACGTAGGAGTGATTTTCAACATCCTCCTCGTCATATGGATGATCCTAGTCTTCACCGACACCATCTAGTCCCTTAACAGGGACGGTGATAGGTCTATTCTTTCTACTGCGAAACAAGCACACTCAAGCTTCTGGAGAGAGTCCCTTACAGGGACCGGTGACAGGTCTATTCTTTCTACTGCGAAACAAGTACGCTTAAGCTTCTAAACAGAGGACACCTTTAACCACAGAAAAAAACCATCTCTAGAAGCTTTCAGGCGAACGTTCGCTTCACGGGAATAGACCTATAGAGTCCAGCGGCACGCCCTCTATCGAGGGAGGTTACGTTGGCAAACTACAGTAAAAGGCTCAACAATGTCTGATTGCTTTACGGGCGTTGTCCAGTTGAAACCAGCGGCACGCTGGCTGGCTAGTCTGGAGTTATGGTGGTGGAGGCGACTTTGACGAGCAGGTCGGAGTTTTTCCATTGCAACCGTTTTTTGGAAATCAGGTAATCCCCAGCGACATTTCTAAACCGACGCCATTCCCTTCCCATATAAACTTCATTAGGGCGGAAACTCGACTTATATGTGAGAGAAGCATTTTCGGCAATATAATAGCCGAGATAAAAATATTTCATTCCCGACTGACGCGCAAATTCAAGTTGCTTTAATACACTGTAGGTGCCGAGGCTCATTCTTTTATTCGGAACCTCATAGAAAGTATAGATTGCAGAAAAAGATTTTGAAGTTTTATCGCCTAAGGCCACGCCGACTAATTTTCCATCCTGATAGTACTCAAACTCTATGCCGAACGGAGTGTTGACATAAAATGACATGCGAAAGTTTTGCTCGTCTTCCACATCGTCCTGCAAAGAGTTAAATTTTTCTTTATGCGTTAGGTAAAGTCTGAACTTTTCTTCGGTATAGACAGGGTCACCGATTTTCATCTTGATGTCTTTGCACGAGGTCAATGCGCGTTTCTGGTTACGCGTCATTTTAAATTCGTTGATACGCACGCGGATAGGAATGCAGAGATAGCAATTCTGACAACGGGGACGAAAAAAGTAATCACCAAAATGACGCATACCATGCGCCAATAGATATTCGAACTCGACTTCCGAGACATCTTCCAAAAGATATTCTTCGAAAAGAGATTGACGGTCTTGAAAATAACCGCACTGGAATGATCTGGAATCTATAAAATGCGCTAACATAACCGCCGGCGTTAAGGATAATGAGTTTAATATTCATCCATTCTATAATATATTGGCGATAAATGGATAGTTTATTGAAAGTTTCAATCATTGTTCCCACCCTCAATGAAGC
>JAESTE010000114.1 GCA_016763735.1 Nitrospinaceae bacterium
GTTCACCTTTTGTGACAACAATGAATTAACCGATATGTCAGAATTTGTTACGGTAGTAGTAGAGTAGTGCAATGGGTTGGACATCCTAGACCCCCCCCCCCATCCTGTACAAAATTTGGGTATTAATCCAGACTAATCAGACTAATCTAGTCCTACTGCGCATAGGATCAGTCAATCATCTACCGACTACATCGTAAAACCCCACCTTGTAGGTTTCACGGTTCCTGACATATCGGTTAATTTATTGTTGTCACAAAAGGTGAACCTATTTATTCACCGGAAACGCCCCGATCGGTTAGGGGGGAACAAGACCCTACCCCCCCTCTTGATTGGACTTCAGCAGAATCTCGGTACAAAGTATTTCTCAAGTATTTCTCAAGTATTTCACAAGTATTTCACAAGTATTTCACAAGTCTCTCGAAGGAATACTTGACGAAAACTTGACGAATACTTGTGGGTGAGGGCGAAATCCGAGGTTTGACTCTCCAGATTTTGTATCCGTCACTCGAAGTCTCGAAAATAAATACTTGATTGTTGAGGTCGTCGGCGTTTCGGAAGTCGCCGCAAGAAAAGTCGACATTTTGGTGAAGTCGACTTTCGGTGTCAACAAAGTCGACTCGTGGTGTCTGGACCATTTTTTCATTGCGCCTCACGACTCTGTGACTTGCCAGTACCCAGGTCAGTGCTTAGTCAGTCAGTGGTTGAGTGCCAGGTGTCATGTACGTGTGCGTGACGGATACTTTCTCGTGTCAGACTTCTCGTTGGTACCGTGAACATGGACATGGACATGTCCCAGGAACCTCAGTTGGAAGAAGAGCCACCCGCTGACGACCAGGAGATGCCTCCAGCATGGGCGGACGAGGAGAAGAAGGACGCGCCGGCACCTGACGCGGCCCGCGAGCAGGAGGATCGAGAGGTCCCTGTGTCTATGACAGAGATCAGGTTGTCCACGGTGCCCTGCTACCCGGGCCATACCAATCCCCCTTCCGGTTCTGGGTCCACTACCAATGCGATCTGCTTGCCCGGTCTGCTGGACAATGGGCGAGACGGACACTTCTTGTTCGCGGTGACGGTGCCAGTTGACTTGTCAGATGGCACACAGAACCTGGGCGAATCCATCATGAAGGGTTGCGCAAACCCCGCCAAGGGCGTCGACGTTCTGGCTTGGGCCCACCTGGAGCTGTCTATCCTGTGGGGCATGTGCAAGCTTCCGGGTGTGGACCTGTCCAGTGTCAACTACAGTGTCCAACTGTTGTCTGAAGACATCACCCACGACGACGCCACCATAGTGGCCTTGCGTTTTGTGGTGCACTACTACCGCCCCATCGAGCTGGTGGTGGACCCAGGGTTGATGAAGATCCACGCGGACCGGTACAACGTGTCCCAGGACCAAGTGTTCAACCATGTGCCATTCCTCCAGGCCATGCGAGTCGAAGGAGGCCACAGTTTGGAACGTCTGGTTGAAGTGTTCACCTCCGACCCCAGGAAGTCACCGTACAAGGGACGAGTCGACGCGCTGACTGCATACTTCGAGGGAAGCGTGTTGCGGCCCTCTGATCTGATGATCCTCCTTGAAGCCTGTGCCAGTCTGTTGTCCAAATCCAGCAACACCGCGCCCATGCTCATGCTGTTGCCGGCGAGCGAGGTGCGGACCAAGCTCCTGAGTTCTCCTCCAGTCGCCATGCTGATCGCAGTGGCCGACAGTTTATGCCAAAAGTACGTCCGTACCTTTGAAACGGTGTATGAACCCATCTCGGTGCATACCGTCACGCCTACAAGAACCCTTAAGAATTACGTGCGCTTCGGGTCGTGTGGCAGTGGGGTCCCCAGCCTGGGCGCGATCGACCTGGTGTCCGACAAACGGTTGGTGATTGGCCCAGACGACAAGCTTTGTGCGGTGGCAAGGGGCGGACAAGGTCAATGGCACGCCGTGGGAGGCGCCCGGGTGATGTGGAACCGTCTGATGCCCACTTGCATGGGGTACCACTTCGGCGACGACTGCACGTTTGCGCGGCAGATGAGTCCGTACGCCAAGCGAGTCAATCTGGATACCCGGTTCGACTACCACGACAGCTGCAGACAACTCCGGTTGTTGAAGGTTCACCCCAAGATGTGCGAGCCCACCTTCTTCTTCATGGACGTGGACCGAGACAACCTGTCCATGCATCTGGTGGCGCGGCGATACAGTGCCCCGTGTTTGTGGGTGCAACGTCGTCGTGCAGCGAAGTTCCTGTTCGACACGGGGGCACCTTCCCTGCCGGACAGTCTAGTGGACCGCGAGACCCCGGGCGTGAGCGCAGTCGCGTTTACCTCATTGTTCCGTATCGGTTCAAGGTGCACAGACAACCCGGGCGAGTTCTTGACGGCGCCGCATACCCTGGACCACTTGCGCCGTGCCCCCGTGGCGCTGCGCGCGGTACGAGAGAGTGCACACGGTCCAGACCAAGTGGACCGCATGACCGGGGCCATGATCAAGTCGTGCATGCAAAAGATGCAGAACTTTGTGTCCCCCACCCTCGTGGAGATGTCAGGGCACCCCCACTCAACCGAGGTTCTGCGACAACGGTGTCGATGGAACACCATGGTGTCTCAATCTCTGCGGCGACTGCAGGTTCAAATGGGCCGAGCAGTTGCACTAGACGGCGACCCGGACAGTCAGTCGTTCCATATGCACGACCTGAGCGCGCTGTGCAGCACGCAGCCCCCGACCGAACGTTGGGCCACCAACACCCATACGGAGGGCAGGTTAACCACCGCCGACGCCGTGGCCATCGACGCGTTCGTGGAGGAGATGGCCAAGAACGACGACGGAGTGATGCCTACCTGTCCCCTCAACGAACTCGTGGTCAACCGGCCTGCCCTAGGGGCCGTATGCTTGCGCACCATCAGGGGAACCCACGACACGGTGTTGGGGTTCGCGCGTGTGTCGGGCACAGAAGGGGTTGGGTCGTGTTGCAACCGGTTTATCAATGCCCATTTCGCCGCCACGTCAGGGAGAAAGGAGATGGAGGAGATCAAAACCCCCCATGGACCGGTCAGGATATTCCCCGACGCCATGGTGTTCCTGGAGGGCGAGATCCGCCCCTTGACCAGTGACTTGTCTCCGGCCGCGGAAGTGTTGGGACGGTTTGTGGAGGACTGTCGGTCGGCGGTGTTGTTGGAAGACGTGCTGGACATACCCGTGACCTTGATCCTGGGCGCGTTCACCGGCCAAATGAACGTCACGACCGCGCAGCACATGGTAATCCTGGGGGCCAGTACCTCGGGCAAGACCCTGACCGCGTCGGTCCTCGAACACATGCTGAGCAGCGACATTGTGCTGCGGATCTCTATCCAATCGCGCAAGGGTGGGTTGACAGGGGACGAAAGCCGACGCAAATGTGTGGTGTTCTTTAACGAGATTGACGCCCAGGCCATGGGTTGTTACGGTGACGGAGACCCTGCCCTCAACATTATGTTGAACTCTCTGGAGGCCACGTCGGTCCGGGCCGAAATCAACATGGGGAACGACAAGATTCGCACGGGCTTGACGTCGAACGTCTCCCAAATCATGACCAACACGGCCAACGTGGTCCTGGTGACCAGCAATATCAACAGCAAGACCGTGGCGGACCCGGTGATGAAGCGATTCACCAGCACCCGACACATGCCACCACGTATACGGAACTACATGGGCATGGCGTCTGCGGCGGCCATCACCAAAACGACGAGTCACGGGCTGATGCGGTCTCTGCTCTTTGACATTCATGTGCTGGAGGATATGGTGATTGCCGGGGCACTGCCGGTGGTGGGCATGTACACGGTGCACCATTTGATCAGCACCGCCATCAGTGGCCACAACGATTCGCTGAGCAGTTTGTCGGACAGTCAGAAAGACAAGAACGACGACGACGCAGACGGCGGAGCAGACGCGCCGGGCGGGGGACCCAATCCGACCCACGGCGCGGGAGGCGGTCCAGGGCACAGTGCACACAGAATGGTGAACGGCAAGTACCAGCAACAGGGCCCTGTTGCGGAAAAGGCCAAGGTGTTCGACGCGCTGTACAACCCCCGTCATCGGTCGGTGGTGTCGAATGCTATAGGCCCTGTGCTGGTGTACATGCGGCTTCTGATGCTCAACAAGTGCTGGCTCAAGGCGTTCTGGGCATGCAACCCCAACTTTGGGCACACGGAACTGTGTGTGGTGGTGGCCATGAACGCGGTGGCCACACCCGGCGACGCCATGATGTGTATGAACGCCACCGCCGGGTTCGACAGTTTCCGGGAGTTTGGCCAGGACCGTCCGTTGTCGCACGTGGTGGTGTACGACCTGGTCACCAGCTTCTTGTTGATGCTGTGGGGCGCGGCCACTATGGCACACACTTGCACCACCGACCCCTGGACCGCCCCCAGGTTCCGTTCGTTTCGACAAGAAGGCACCGAAGGGTACGCGACGATGGGGTCTGTGTTCTACGCGGTCCAGCGGGGCGACGTCTACCCGATCGAAACCATGCTTCGGTGGCCACGACGCGCCTTCATGGAGCGATGCAACCTGTGGCTGGTGGTGTGTGCCGCGCGGTGGGCACGTGGCATGGGCCCGCTCCTGGCGGTGGTGTCTGGGGTGGGGCAAACCTTTGCGTCTGTCCTGAGCCGCGGCGGGCCCGCTGCCAGAGGGAGGAATTGGGACGCGGACACAGACATGGCGGGTTCGTCGTTGTACCAGCCCCGGACGTCGTCTTCTCAGTCGCGAGCACCCCCCCGGGCCACGCGAGTGGTAAACGACCGGTTCAAGTCGTTTGTATGGTCCAGAGGCATGAGGACTGCCCTGATCGTATTGCAGTCGTGTTGTGCCGACATCGAGCGGATCGTATCCAACATGACCGGATCCATTGCGTCACAAGCGGCGAAGCATCAGTTTGCAGACAACAAGAAACCCGTCCTGCGGCGGTCGTCGTCGGCTGCGTCCTCGTCTGCTCAACCACATGGGGGGTCCATGCCCTCTGCGGACGTGGCCTCGGCCTGGGACGACATCATGAACACGTGGTGGCAAGACATTAGACGGGACGTTCCTGAGGTGCTCCAGGTCTCGTACTTTACCAACAACGCGACCACCCCGACTGTCGACGGCATGCATAACATTTGGCGAGTGGTGACGATGTGTGGCGACGTACTGTCCAAGATGCGAGTGAGCAAGACCCAGCTGGACATCTACCACCGGAAAGTGCAGACGAAGGGTACTGGTGCGATGCCCTTGATCACCAATTTCTTCACCCCCGAGCACAAATGGACGGAACGGGACAGGAATGCATACTCGGCACGCTTCACTACATACATCCACGTGAAGCGGGCACTGGAACAGGGGCGGTCACCTGCAGACGAGTCGAAACAAGCAGGGGGGTCTCCCTCTGTCGCGTCCTCGGGTCACATGGAACGGTTGGATGCAGACTTGGACCCGGCCATGCAGAGGTCCAGATGGACTCAAGACGGGGTCCACAACACTTCTGCTCCCTCTGCCGAGTACAACACGGTCGCGACCAAGGCATTGTCGACCACGCTGCAGTGCTTGATGAAGAACATGTCTGGGGCCACGGCGTCGGCTCATGTCACCACCAAGAACATGCTGCGGCTGGGTACGGCCACCGTGGTACCGGTCTTGACCAGTGACCCTACCTTGGGATGCGTGGTAAAGCTGGACCTGGGGAACCTCAGTGACGTGTCCACGTCCCCTGTGGTGGCGGCGGTTCGCAGCGCTGTGAAGCAGTACACCGACCAGGTCGCTGCGGGAGAAGAGACCCCGCTGTGTCGCATCTCGGAGAACTGTGTGCTGTCGCCGTCCATCAACGGACACCTTAACAAGATTGTGATACCCGGGACCGACGCGGAGGCCAACGTCGTGTACGACCACAAGTTTAAGCCTGAAACAGAGACCCGAAACTCTACCCTGTTTTCCCGGTTGTTGGAGACCGGCAAGATCGGGGATCCCAATGGGGCCAAGGCGGTGGGGTTCCAGGGAACGGCAGTGGAATGCGCCCACAACATGCGTCGCAACCTTCATTCTGGGGTGTACGGCGCGTACCGGTACATCCTCGGCCAGTCGGCCCTGTGCTACGTAAAGGCGTACAAATCGCACATGTGTCCCGTGAAGTTTGTGCACGCCGACCAGAGAAGCCGAGACGCCTGTGACGGGTGCAACAGCCTGGAGTCACTCATCCGCACGATTACCGATGACATGGACGCGGTGCAAACGAGCAAGTTGGACGCACGGGTCTTCATCAAGAGGTACATGCCGTCCGTGGCCCGTCCTGCCACCGCCAACAACGAGTACCCCGTTGTGTTTATGAGCGGGAGCAGCCGCAGGACGGTGGCACGAGAGAAGAAGATTGTATGGGCCCGTCGTGCGGAGGACCCGTCTGTGCCGCTGAGTCGGACATACTCGGAGGCCCTGGCCAAGATGAACCGTCCTCCTGCAAGACGGCGTGCGTTGGTGCCACGGCGTGACCAGCTTCGCGCCGTCAACCGTGCACGTGAGCTGGAGTTGGCAGCACAACAGCGCACAGACGAGGACCTCCGGTACGACGCAGACGCCGTACACCGTGCGGTCATCGAGAAGCGCAGTACGCGAGAGAAGCGCAACGCACAAGATCTAGAGGAGGCAGAAGACGCTGCCAACGCACGGGTGGACAAGCGACACCGGGCGTCTGCTGGTGTGCGCACAGCCGCCCGTGACCAAGAGGCGTTGCGCCAACAACTGGAACAAGACGACACAGAGGAAGAGGAGGAAGAGGACTTGCAACTGGGCGACAACGAGTGGGACTTCGTGGTGCCCGACCCTCCCCCGCTTGTGCCTAGTGCGGGCCATAGACGCCTGGTCCGGCCCGACTCTGGAGACGACGACTAGGAGTCGAGTAAGGAGTTTAGATGAGCGTGAACATAAAGTTTATCGGTTACCATCACTTGTGACTATGGTTAACGTACGGTCTGTGTGCCAAGGGTGTGCCCACGACGGAAGGGCTGCCTTGGTAGTGTCGTTGGTGGTGTGTGCCCTCTTGTTCGGGGGCGCCGTCACGTTGGTGGTGCTGTCTGACCGCCACAGCGACTTCAAGGACCGCTTGTTCTGGTCCGGGTACGCCCTGTTCGCGCTCGCCGTGACCTTGACATGGGTCGTGAGCCACATGTACTACCGTCAAGTGGTAAAGTACCTGTACCGTCGCCTGTCGCAGTTCGGACGCATGAAGCTGGCAGACGAGCACGACGGCAAGGTGTTTGAGCCGTTCCAGACCGATTACAGCATGGAGTCGGCTCCTCTGCGTAGACTAGCGTTGCATGAGTTGTACACCGCCGGGAAACAGGCAGCCGACCACGAAGAGGCCATTGCTACAGCTGTGATCCGCACAGTGGTGCCCGGTGGCACAGACGCCGCGGCGTTCGCCCAAGACCAAGACCGTATCTTGCGTGCGGTGTACGACAGCGGAGTGGCCAACGTCACCGAGGCAGTGGCCGTCAACGAGGCCGACGCACGGCTGGTGGCGGCGGCGTGGGGGGTCACCGGGAACAGTCTGCTGGCCGAGAGCATGACCACCTCGCTGGAGATCACCCACGTGTACTTGGACGACATGCTCACGTACTACCCGCTGTACATCACGGTCTTGGCCATCGCGGCGTCGTACGGGTTCTTCCTCCTGTTCCGCTTCGACGGCTGGGACGTGGCACTGGGCGGCACTCTGTTGGGGGTGGCGGTCATCCTGTGCATGGCGCTGATCATTGGGTCGGCAGAGAAGCAAGCCGAGTTGGTGGAGATGATGAGCGACCCGGCCCACCTGAAGGCCGAGCGCAGCGCCCAGTTGTCTCACAAGGGTCCAGGGAAACTAACGAAGTCACGTGAATCCCCCGGGTCGTTGAGTGGCCGGATCAAGCAGCTTAACAAAGGGCAACAGGAACGTGTGGCCAGGATCAAGGAGTCTATGCTGAACGGAACGGACCGTGCCATACGGAAGGCTCCTGGTGTCCCCTCTGATAACTTTCCAGTGAACGGAGAGTGGTCGTTGGAGGTGGGCGGGCACATGGGCGACTTGGATGTGTACACCGCCGGGCAGTGGTCGGGGCCGCTAAACATGTAGGAGGTTGGGTTGTGTATGAAGGAATGTGTCAATCGTACAGGGTGTGTGTCCATGCGGTTGATCGTGGCGTTTCGGCGTCTGCAAGCTCGTGACCATTGGCTGGCGGACTTGACCACATACCTGTCGTGGCACGGGGCCGGGGCACGTCGGGCAGACGACGCGTTCAGGGACCTGTGTCACGTGGAGGTTATTTTTGAACGGCTGTGTCCCGGGCGCAGCATCTGCCCGGTGTGCCAGCAGAAGGGACCGCGGCACACGCCAGTGGAGGTGCATCGGTTCGCCTTCAGTGTGACCGGGATGAAGGGGCGCGACCAAGTGTATTATTCAATCGACCGACCGTACGAGCACAACCCAGAAGGGGAAGAGGCGTGGTTGTTCTGGGCCACCCAGTTGACTGCACGGGAAGCCACCCAGGCGTCTGTGTTCTTGCAGCAACAAGTGGGCAAAATGTTTAACACGTGGGGAGCGTACGCCAACGCGTGCCGGTGGTGCTGTTGCCTGAGACGAGGGCCCCGCGCCGGGGTGGTGAATGGACGAGGCCAGTCTACGTGGTTCTGCAGCGAGTTGGCGTTGGCGGCGTGTCACCTGCTGGGCAGTGGGCTGGACCACCGTGCCTGCGAGACCAGCCCCAACTCCTTGTGCCTTGTGCTGCGCCGTGAGTACCGGTTCCACCCTTGTACCTTGTATGCCGTTGCCCCGCCTGCCGTAGTCCTCCGCCCGCCCATGCCTGTACATGTAGAGACCGAGCCGCTGCTGTCCGATTCAGACCATGACCGTGACAGCCCGGCGTCGAGTGTGGGGCAGGGCTGTGACGTAGACCTGTACAGTAGTGCTACGTGGGCGTGTGTGGCGTCTGTGCCCATGTCTCGTCTGGGACCAGAGAAACGATTCGGCGAGTAAACACGTGTTCATTAGTACTGTGACATGTTCGTGCCCCATTGTATAGACTTGTTCCGTAGCTTGGCGTACCGTACCGATTCTGCGCATACCCGCATGCCGGGTAACTCGTTCAGTATCCCGAAGTGATTGAACAGGGGCTCGGGTCCGTTCAGTAGGTTCTCTGTTACGTACGTGCACATCCATCGCGTGAACCTAGTTCCGAATGGAAGCCCAATTTTGACGGTGTACGAAGAGTAGACGACTCGGAGACGCGGAAGTGCCTCCAAGGGTGTCAGGTCCTTCACATTGGTGTGGGCAATGGACAGGGCCACCAGGTTGGTGCATGATCGGAGCGGCGACAGGTTTCTCACCAGCGTGCCCGAGAGGTCCAATACCTTGAGGCTGGTGCAGTTGCGCAGTCTTCTGATGTCGCTGAGTTGCTTGTTGTTGGACAGGTCCAGCACCTCCAGCTGGCGGAGCCTATGGAAGATTGTGGCATTTGGTATGTTGCAGTTCTTCATGCAGAGTCCGCGTAATGAGGGGGTGTCATGGTGATAAAAGTGTCCTGCAATTGACCATGTGCGGAATTCGAGTTTGTCGTTGGAGTTGATGACGGACAGGAACGCGAGAGACTTGAACTCCTTTAGCGACTCACCACTTCCGATGGGACAATCGTCGAAGAGAATGGTGTGTACCTTGTGCAGGACGGTGAACACAGAAAGGTTGCGGAACTGGTGGTGAAACTTTAGAACCCGCACACTTTGGTGGTAGTGGTGGATGCCAATGTGAGGAGGATTGATCAGGGCACGCGGACCGCATTGGTCTTTGTCTAGAAGGTAGTTGAAATACTTGGACGTGCGACGCCACCTGGACCAGTCTATGCCCCACAAATAGTCCAGTATGCTGTTCACCAAGTCGTTAGTTAGGAAGACGGTTTCCATGGTTGATTGGATGTGTGCACGTGAAGAGTCGACACCGTGAATGTCGACCTCAACCCAAGTCGACTCCAGAGTCGACTCGGAAGTCAACATTATGTGCGGCATCGTTCACCTCGTCATTCGATCATTTGGTCAAGATGTCGACTCTGAACGTGTGGCACACCTCGTCCCTGGTGGCGCACATCGGGACCTTCCTCAACAGCAGGGAGTGGAACAAGTGGCGCAAGACCAACCACTACTTCGCCCGCCTGCTGGTCACACGGCAATGCGGCCCGTGTAGCATGTACTGCCCCCCCATTGATGAAGTGCGTCGGTACGCTCGGCGTATTCGGTACCTACACTTCTCGTACGCGGATATCAACCGTAGCTCGTCACACTTTGACCTTGTCGCGGACTACATACTACAGTGTGTGAACCTGGAGGTGTTGGAGATTGAAGATATGGGTGACCGCGGCGTTCGCTGTCTGGACCTGTCAAACTGCAAACGCCTCCTCGACCTCAAGTTGGGCGGGAACCTCATCTACAAAATACCAGTGGTCTCCAAGTGTCCGTTACTGAAATACTTGCACTTGTCAGAGACATACCTACGTGACCTGTCGCCGCTGGCTGGGTGCATCAACCTACAGGGGTTGGACCTGCGGGACGGTGCTGTCTGTGACATCACTCCGCTGGCCATGTGTGTGTCGTTGACGGGGCTGGATTTGTCAGTGACCGAGGTGGAGGACATCAGTGCGCTGGCGTCGTGCACAAACCTTCAAGAATTGAATATCGAGGGGGCTATGGTGCGGTCCGTTGCACCACTGAAAGCGTGCACCAAGCTCCGCACCCTGCGCATGACGTACCAGGCGATGCCGGCTCATATGATTGACGTGTCGTTGCTGTTGCCGTGCCCATGCCTTTCACTTATAACACTCTGTTCGTCCAGAACTGCCAACCTGCCCACGTTAGTGAAGGGTTGTAAATCACTGCTGGTTCTCGCGAACCCGTGATACTAATTAAACATGTATTCATTGCGCGCGTGGCCTCAAGTGTTTGTCGAGCAACCGGCCTTGTCCCAGTTCAATCCACGCGTGCACGCCCGTCCAGTAGCCTATCTGGGACACATACCACGACAACGAGGCCGGGGTGGCGCGGGTGACCAAGGCACGGGCCGCGTCCAGTTCTGTGCTCCACCCTCGGGCACACCTTGCGTCCTGGTCAATCTGCTGGTCGGCGTGCAACACCCATGGCTGGATCACGTGCACCAACTTGTCGTGGGCTGCCTCGCTAACCGCTGCTTCGTCAATAGATTCAGGGACCTTGACGTCCCACGTATCACGGGATAGCAAACGGTCGGGGCCACCGGGTGGACGCACCAAGTCGGGGTTCTGCACGTGGCGGGACAACGTCTTGAGCTGGGAGGTGAAGGGGTCTTGTACCCGGACCGTGTCGTGTCGCGCCTGGTCAGACAAGTCTTGGTCGTAGTGTCTCACGGCGTCGGTCCAGGTGTGGACGTCGGGCCCAGGCAGACTCTCCATGTACTCCAGGACAGTGCAGCGCCAATGCTCGTTCTTGGCGTCGGCGTCCACGGCCGGGTTCAGGGACGCGTGGGTGCCTTGCAGTTCCATGTGCTGGGCGTGCAGTTGGTGTTGCAGGTGCAAGAAGGCACCCATCAAGTACTTGGAGATGTCGATGGTGACGGCACCCGTGTAGAACGAACGGCGCCACCGGCTGAGCTCTTCCCCTGTGGTGCTGACCACGGCGTCCCACGCGTCTTGTTGGGTCTGCATGCGTTCCCGGGCCACGATCCAGGTCCGTTCTTCCTCGCGCCACTTGGCCACTACAGGGTTGAGGTGGGAAAAGGTCGACACGTTCTGCAGTTCACGCAACGCCTGGGCCACCACCAGCAACCAGTCGTCCATGACCCGCATGACCGCCGCCGCCAGCTCCACCCTCAGCAGTTCAGCTGTGTGGCGGGTCACCAGCACTTGGTCCTGGTCTGACTTGTGGAACCGTGCTTGATGGGCTTCGATGGCTTCGCCCAGCTCGGTGCGGGTGCGTTGCAGGTACTGGGGCATGCCAGACAGGGGCACCGCCTGCATATTGTTGATCCAGCTCTGTTGGTATTCTGTAAGGAGGGTGTCGAAGGATTGTTGGGTGTCAAAGGCCAAGACGAACCGACGCCCGTGTGTTGTGATCTCCCCGGTGACGGTCTGCAGCGACTGGGCCATGCGGTTGACGTCTTGGCGGATCAAGGTCAATGCCGACGCCACGATCCGCTGCTCGTACTGTGCCTGTGCCCCTGCCACGGCCCGACGAACACACGAGGCAATGTCTGTGGCCCACTGAGGGACGGGGTGTGGCCGTGGACGAGGCGACCGAGGGCTGCTGAGTTGGGTGACCGAGGTGGTGCGCCCGTACGAACTGCGTGTCACACACACCGGGCGTGTCAGCTCCATCATGTCCGAGTGCGGTGTGCCGATCACGTCTGCCGCGCTACGTGAACACAGCAGTGAGTGGTTGGGGCTCACGTGGGTGGTGAACAGCGACAGGCTGTCCACCCTCCGTCCTTGTATAAGTCCACGACGTTGCCCTGGCTGGATCCGTGCCCACAGGAAATTGTCAAAGGCGTTGCGAAAGGTCAACAGTTGACAGAACCGCCGGAAGAAGTCTGGTTCGTTCAACTCGGTGTCGTCAATGAGTTGGTGCAGGTGGAGGAGCAAAAACCCGGTATAGGCCTTGATCTGGCGCCGGAACCGTGTTTCGATCTCGGGGCAGGTATTGGGCATGTTCATCAGGATGTGTTCCCACGTCGCGTCAGGGTCTACGCCGGCCTGGGTCAGGTACCGTAGCAACTCCACATGAGGCTGTTCCGCGGCCACGTTGTACCGGGACTGTTCTTCGCGGTCCAGGGCCATCCCCGCCGCAAACACTGCCGCGAACCACTGCACCAAGAACGCCACCCACCGTGGCTGGGCCATGACCACTCGAGCAGGTTCCAGGGCATGACGCACCGGGTGCACGAACGAGAAGTCTACCACCGACCCCTTTTCGTCTTCCGATTCCATGTCCACATCAATGTCCATGCTCATGACGAGCCGCGTACCACCTTCACGTGAGAGGATCCAACGAGTGGGGTCACCCCGTCAGAGGGGAGTGGCTGTGATGATACCACATTCTGAAGTACATGAACACTCTGTCAGTATTAAATCTATCGGGTCGTGCTCGTCCTTACCTTCCGAGGTAATCCATTGGCACTATGCAGCGCACGCCTACCAGCGCGCTGAGGTTCCAGCCGTACAGCACGTCACAGAGAGCAGAGGCGAAGCTCCATGCCCCCCCGCCTCCAACACCGCAGGCAGGAGGGTGGACCCCGGTGCATCAACGACAACACACAGGGTGTCTGAACCGGGTGTGGTCGTGGTTCGTGTACTCAGAAGTGGTGGCTTCGGAGTTTGACGACGAACGGCCAGCAGAGACCACACGCTACGCACTGAAGTCGCGCAACGTAGCCTGGGCTTTGTTGGTCAGCGTACTGGGCATGTACTTGTTTGTGTGGGCCGTCACATACAACGACCCTTCGCCTCTGCTTTTCCGTCGGTCGCCGCCCCTCGCCGGCCCCGCGGCCTCGAAACGGGTGAGGGACCGCCTGTTGCTGAACTTGACCCGGGTCCTGGCCGAACGCCCCACCCTGTGTGGCATTGCCGCGCCCTACCTGGGGGTGTACGAACGGCTGGTCCTGTTGCGCCACGCAAACCCCGTCTCCTTGATCGAGGTGTACAACCCGTTGGTGGTCGACCCCGGCGGAGAACGACGCAACATGACCGAGAGCTCGCTGATGTGCACCCACCCGACCCCACTTACCGTGATGCGCCTGACCCGTGTACGGCTGAAGTACGTGGACGTGGAGTGGGTGGACCACGAGGTCGAGCTAGAAGGACCCGAAGC
Organism: Nitrospinaceae bacterium; assembly: GCA_016763735.1. Lineage (GTDB taxonomy): Bacteria > Nitrospinota > Nitrospinia > Nitrospinales > VA-1 > UBA8687. The sequence goes on from JAESTE010000114.1 coordinate 13,841, forward strand.
CATTTGCATACAGCATTTCCAAGACGTGTTCGAGGGGAAATGGCCTTGCGACACACCCGAGGGAGCAGACCGTGTGCCGGCCCGTCTCTTGCACTAGGTTTAGGCGGGTGTCGACTCCCAGACGCGTGACCCCGAGTCGACCCGTCAGTCGACTTCCAAAACATCAGGTGTCGACTCGGAAAGTCGCGCCTCCAAAAATGTCGACTTTTGGGAATGTCGACTTTGAGGTTCTGCACGAGTCGGCGCCCCACTCGGCATACTTTCACTTCTCCAACTTGCTTCAATTTTGTCGACTTCTGTATAAAACAACACGATGAACCCAACGATGGATCACCCTTTCACTGTGGCCGGACTCGACCCCATGTTCACTATGGACGTGGAGTCTGCGTCGGACTACGAACCCTACCGCATTCCTGTCGAGCCCATGCACTACGACCCGCTCGTGCTGCTGGCCCCGGTACCCTTGGTGCTGCCGGAACACCCCATGTCTACCGTGGACCCTGTCAGCCGGTCAGACAACGACTCCCCCGACCTGGGTCAACTGCCCGAGCGTCGGTCTGCCCGCGTCCCTGTGCCACGCAAACTGTTCAACATGGAGCGGAAGGCCACAACCAGAGAACTCCGTGCCGAGGACTCATCGTCGGGGTCTGAAGACACGGCCCTCCCCGAGTCTGCCACCGGACGTACCCGCAAGTGGAGACGCAACCTCTCGCGTACGACCCCGTCTGCCAAACCCTTCAAGTCTACCTACATGGTCTTTGGTACCGGTGGCATCGCCGTCCGTCGCATGGAAGCGGTGCGCAAGGCTCGGTGGGCACGTACAATAAAGTCGACGTATGTGGTGGGGATGGAGGCAGACCGTGAGTTGGCGTACAAGATCCTGGGTCGAGCACGGGTCCTGCAAGGCCACCTGCCCCCTCCATACCGCCGCTTCTTGACGGTGGTGTGCACCAAGGAGGAGTTCTCCACCCCCAGTGACGCACGCAAGGCAGCCAAGATGTTGCAAGACGCACAGGCCAACACTATGCTGCAGCACGATGCGTTTTACAGTGTTCTCAAGTGAGTTGTATAAAAGACATCACAATGGCGGGGCACTGTTCATGAACATCTGCAAAGGCACACGTTCGCCAGACACGGTTCCTGTACTTGACGACGCGGCGGCTGCCTCCACCATGAACTGTGTGCCCTCCACGTTAGGCTTGAACCTCTTGGTCCTCTGCACGCTGCTGAAGGACCCTTGTCGTATGTCGTGCTTGAGCCGTTCCTGCCGTGCCGTGCGCTTGCGGTCGGCGATACGGTTGTCTCGCTTGCGTGACCGGTCCTGGTGACGGGTGCAGTATGTGTCGTCGGTGTCCACCAGCCCGCATTGACAACACACGGGTGCTGGAGTGCCCAGTCCCACCCACTCTCCGTTGTGTTCACACTCCTGTTGCCGGTACAAGTACTGCCGCGGCTGGGCATGGGTGCCACACTTGGAACAGTGAGGCATGCTGTCCACTCCCCCGTCTTCGGGCTCTACCCACGACCCTTCGTGCAAGCACCCGCCGGGACCTGACGACGCCACGGTGGTGTAGCTGGGGGCACTGGCTTGGGCGGCACGAAGGCGTGCGTCCACCCGGGTGGCGTCGTCACCAGACGGGGCTTGAGGCGAGTCGCAGCGGTATGCCCTGAGCAGTGGCAGCATGTTGCGCAGGAACCCCTGTTCTTGGACCAAGGACGTGCCTCCGGTGATGACGATACGGCCGGTGCTGAAGATCACAAAGGTGGTGGCGCGTCGTCGGCGGTAGGGGTCGCGGCGATAGTAGAACTGACACCCGTCAAACTTGCGTGCGTTGTACATGCACCGGCTTCGGTAGTCTTTGTAGAAGTCACGGACCCGGAGGAAGTGGCCCAGGCTCAGGGAACACACGACGTTGCACACCACAAAGCGATGGAAGACGGGGAACAATCCCATCTGTCTGCGCAGCAGTCTCAGAGCCAGGTGGGCAGCCAGCAGTGCGTCCATGCGGTGGTGTGTGCCCACCAACAGGTAGTTGCCGTTGTGGAAGATCACCTGGGTGGCGGTAGGCAGACGCATGCAGGCAATGGCGGCGGGGAACTTGCGTTGAGACAGATGGCCGTACGTGAGCTCTGTCAACAGCGAGATGTCGATGGGGCATCCTGTGCGGAACGTGCACACAATGTTCTGCACCGTGAGTCCGTACGCGTCAGGGGTGGACCCGGGCCGAGTGACCACCCCTGCCTTAGGGACCACGGGTGGCCCAGTCTTGAGGTCTTCGAGGGGCAGGTCCATGTGGTGTGCGTGCACACTGCCCACTGTCTTTGAACGATGAACGGGGGACTCGGTGAGCCAGAGGTGGAATCAGAACAAGACTAAACCTTTGTGTGACCGGGTGGAATCAACCACTCGTCATGTCAGACTACGAGGGAACGATCGTGATGCGGGCCCCGGAGCGGTCCACGTTTGACGGAGCCCCGCGGTCCAAGGAAGAGTTCTTTGAACTGTCTCAGGAACAGTTGAGGAAGATGCTGCCGCTGTTGGTGGGCAAACCCATCGTAACGGAGCATGGCCAGCAACCGATAGGGATGGTGACGTCGGCCACCATGGACGTGAGGGGCAGCGCCAGCATCCGGTTCAAGTTGCGTGACGACGGCATCGGGCACAACGCCAGGCAGTTGATCGAGAGTGGGCTGTTCCAGGGACTGAGTCTGTGCCACCGACGTGACACCATGGAGCCCAAGGAGGTCAGTATCTGCATGAAAGGTGCCAGACCAGGTACAGGGATCACAGGACGTCTGGTCTCCGCGTCGGAAACAAATAACCCAAATTATAAGGACCCGTCCGCAGCGTTATGGGTCACAGCATTCGTCGAAGCGTCGTCCCTACACGCCGATATGGCAGCTCCTGTCCCTGCTGCAGCACCCGCCAGTGTCCCTCTGGCCCCGCCCAGTGCCCCGGTCCCCACGCCTCAGAGCATGACTCTGTCGCCTGTGGAACAAGCATTGGTGCACCAGAACCGTGAATACCGACGTACCCAGGCCCAGGCCCAGACCCAGCCGGCCAGTGGCAGTGGTGCCGTCTACACCGCGCCAGGTGTGAACCCCGACCGCTTCAAGACCCCGCACGAGTCTGTGCAGAGGGTTGGCCAGTCTCATCCCCTCGAGGCCAACCCCCCGGCGTCGCATATGATCCCTCTGGACGCCGCCATGCGCATGGTGGACGCCGTGTCCCGTCAGCCCAAGCCCTCTTCGGCCGGGCCCGTGGCCACCCCCGTGCCGGCCCCTGTGCCTACCCAGAAGCAGGAAGCCGA
>JAESTE010000115.1 GCA_016763735.1 Nitrospinaceae bacterium
CAATTTACTGTAAACTTCACCAAAATTGTAATGCGCCTGTACCGTCAGGTTCTTATCAAAATTCAAAGCATCTTGAATCTTCCCCAGTGCTTTATCATAGCGACCCAACTCTGCAAAACAAATTCCCATTGATAAATGCGCCGGACCAAAGTTCGGCATGATTTTTATAACTTCTTTAAAGTGATTTTCTGATTCTCTCTGGTTCTTCATTTGCCCGTAAGAGGTAGATAGATTGGAATGGGCCTGGCAAAGAGATTTCTTAACTGTTTCACTTTGTGGGTCTAGCCGCATGGCTTCTCTAAGGTGCTCTATAGCATCGTCGTCACGGCCCATTTCCATTTGCGCACGACCCAACTGCAGGCGTGCGCTTTTGTGGTCAGGCTCTTTATTTATTACTGAGCGTAATGGCGGGATCGCATCCCCATAGCGATGCATTTCCATATAAACCTCACCGAGGTCATACAGAATTTTTATGTCTTCAGGGTTTTTCTGCAAGGCCTCTTTGAGCCGCTCGACCAAAGCCTTGAGTTCTGCTGGAGTGCGGACAGGAACATCTTCTTCAGCAGGGCTGTCCTTGCCCCAACTCAATAACTTTTCGATGTTCTCTTTAAGCCAAGCTTTAATCTTGTTTATCATTTCTAAATTTAAACGCTTCCTGCGTTACAGGGATTATTGAAGATAGGAAGTATAAAGGGACTATAGTAATAGGTGCAAATGCTTTTCACACACCTACGAGAACTGATCTATTTCTTCCGGGCGTAGCCCGGTTAGCGGTGGAATTTGGTTATCAGGTCTTGGACAGTGTTGATGACTCTTTCAACATCGGCTTCTGACATTTTAGGGTACAGCGGAAGGGAAAGGATGCGCTCGGAATAGTTTGAGGCCACGGGGTAGTCTTGCGGTTTAGTATTGAAATTTTCCACGTAAAAAGGTTGCAAGTGTAGAGCAATATAATGGACGGCCACGCCGATACCTGATTCTTGCATGGCATCGAGAAATCCGTCGCGATCGACGGTCAACTGTTCGAGCCGCAATGCGATGATATAAATATGGTGAGCGTGTTCAGAATCATTATGCCGAATCAAGGTTTCTAGTTCAGGAACATTGGCGAAACCACGATCATACATAGCAACATATTTACGGCGGATCTCTAAAAATGAGTCTATTTTTTTTAGCTGATGAATTCCAATCGACGCATTGATATCTGACATATTGCATTTATGCCCAGCCATTTTTTGTTCCCAATGGGTGTAGCCCGACTTTCCATATCGTTTCCATGCATCGCGACTAATACCTTGCAAGCGCAACGTTTGAAACTTCTCGGCTAAATCATCATCATCGGTAACCACCATTCCACCTTCTCCTGTGGTGATATTTTTATTTGCGTAAAAACTGAAAGATGTGGTGTTGCCCATGTTACCGACCTTCTTCCCTTTGAATTTCGTTTCGAGGGCATGCGCGGCATCTTCAATCACCAGTAAATTATGTTTCTCTGCCAAAGCATTGATCGTATCCATATCGCAGGAGTGCCCTGCAAAATGAACCGGTATGATAGCCCGTGTTCGTGGAGTGATTTTTTCTTCAATTTTTTTGGGATCAATAAGTAAGGTGCCAGGCTCAATATCTACCAGAACCGGTTTCATTCTTTGCAGAAGGATTACGTTAGCCGTTGCGGGAAAAGTCATAGGAGTGGTGATGACTTCATCCCCATCAGGAAAACCCTGCACCTCCAAAGCCAGGTTCAAGCCTGCCGTGCAGGAATTTAAAGCTATAGCATGTTTGCAACCAATATAATCGCTGAAGGCTTCCTCAAACCTTTTGGTTTTTGGACCGGTAGTCAACCAGCCGGAGCTTAAAGTATCGGTAACTTCAAGGTGCTCCTCTTCTCCTAACCAAGACTGGTGAAAGGGTAAATCAATCTTCATGCTTTGGTCTCGCAGACTTATTTAAGGGCATGGCGGTCGGGATCTGGCATCGCCAATAAACTTTCTGAATCGATGTGGACATATTCTTTTTTCTCCCACGCATCGTTGTTATTTGGGATGAAGTACAACGTGCTCATTCCACCGCTAATAGAAGATACATCGGCAAGAACCGTAATCGCCCATTTACCATCCACTTTTTCCCAATAATCAACATGTGGGCGCGTCATCTCAAATGAAATATCATCGCGAACCAAAGCAGGATTGATGCGCTCACGTCCCTTTAATATAATTTTTACCATGGCATATTTACCATCTTTACTAATAGATATTTTTTCAAGTTCGTATTTTTTGACTTGAATAAAAGGATTATAAAACCACTTGTAATAATTTTTCCTTGGAAACCCCAAAGCATCCTTTTTATGAAAATTCTTTTTAATATAATTTAAAGGTGGGAGCATTCCTCCTGAAATATGCCCCAGCACCCCATCTCGATACCCGGAAACAAGACGTCCTTCAAAATACAGGAACTCTTCAACAGAAATTTCTTTTTTATACTTGGGACGCTGGTACTGGTAAGCCCCTCTCAAATCGTTATTCAATCGTTTGATAAAATATTCATTTTCCAGTTTCTTGAGAACCTGAGCCTCCTTTAAAACAGCATCGGCCACCTCGGCCCAACTGGCATTCGCTGCTGAAAAACCGCTCAGAAAGACCAACCCAAAGGAGAAGTAAACCGTTGTCATTAAAAACTTTTTCATTCCCATTCTCCTGTTCACAAATAAACTCAATCGACCACAAAAAAGGTCGTAAATTACATTTTTAACATGTCCTGCATATGGCATCGTTCTCTTAACGGCAATTTCCAACTTTTAGTTAACCCCCTACGGGGGAGGAAACTAGCACAAGCTTATTGAGCTTGCAAAGAGGCGTCTCGGCTTAACAAGTCCTTGCTATCTGCCACGAAGAATCTTGACCTATTGCCTCCCCCGTTAGGGGGTAGCCTTGTGGATTTTTTCTGCCAGCTCTTGCGTGATCCCCGGGATGACCATCAAATCTTCCAGCGATGCTTTTTGTATGTTTTCCAGGCTGCCGAATTGTTTCAGAAGCATCAAACGACGTTTTTTTCCGATTCCCGGAATCGACTCCAAGGGTGATTCCAGAGTGGTCTTGTTTCGCAACTTACGGTGATAGGAAATTGCAAACCGATGCGCTTCATCGCGAATGCGCTGCATTAAAAATCGCGAAGGAGAGCTTTCGTGAAACAGCACGGGGTTTTTCTGATCCGGTAGATAAACCTCATCGGTTGCCAGATTGTTGCGAAACTTCCCTTTGGCAATACAAGCCAGATCGACCCGATCCATAAGGTCAAGAGCTTCTAACACTTCGTGCCCCGCATTCAAATGACCTTTACCTCCATCAATGAGTATGAGATTTGGCAAGGGCGCATCTTCATCCAGCAAACGGCTGTAGCGGCGAGTCATCACTTCTCTCAACATGGCATAATCGTCTATGCCTTTGACCGTTACGATTTTATAACGACGATATTTGGATTTTTCCGCAAAGGCGTTTTCGAAGACCACCATCGACCCCACCGCATGCGATCCGGATATATTTGACAAGTCGAATCCTTCAATAACTTCCGGGAAATGTTTCAAACCCAGAGAGGTTTGTAACTCTTCCAGAGAACGGGTTCCCACTTCTCCTTTATCGCGCTCCATTCTCATAGAGAAGCGAGCGTTTTCTTCTGCCATTTTAATGAGGTCGCGCTTCTTACCTATAACAGGCACTTCCAGACGCACGCGCGTGCCTTTTTTCTCAGATAACCAGTTGGCGATTAAATCGGCATCTTCTACAGCGTGCGGCAATAAGATTTCTGCGGGAAGCAGGGTCTCTTCAGAATAATATTGCTTTAGAAATGAAGAGAGCGTCTCATCTTCTTCCATTTCGTTGAGCGACTTCAGTTTAAAAATCTTTTCCCCCTGCATTTTTCCTGAGCGGATTATCAACACCTGCGCCATCGCCTGATCTTTTTCCGAGCAGTAGGCAATCACATCCTGATCTTCCAATGAGGTGGAAATGATTTTCTGTTTATCGAGTACCGCTTGTACTGCAACTATTTTATCCCGAAGAACAGCGGCCTCTTCATATCGTGTTTCAACGGATGCAGACTGCATCTGTTCTTTAAGACTCTTCAGCAGAGTGGTATTTTTTCCCTTTAAAAAGAGTGATACATCATCCACCACCTGCGAATAATTTTCAGAGGAAACCAGACCCGCGCAAGGTGCAAGGCACCGGCCCATTTGATGATTGAGACAGGGACGACGCAAAGGGCTTCCATCCAATTTGTCTTTGCTTTGTCGTAGCGGAAAAATTTTGTAAATCAGACGAATGGTTTCGCGGACCTCCTTCACCATCGTATAGGGTCCAAAATAAGTCGCTTTATCTTTTTTGACGCGGCGCACCACCTCTAACCGAGGATATTTTTCCTGTGTGGTCAAACGTAAATAAGGATAATGCTTGTCATCCTTCAGCAATACATTGTATTTCGGCTGATGTTTTTTTATAAAATTGCTTTCAAGGATAAGGGCTTCAGCCTCTGTTTTCGTGGTCAAAAACTTGATATCATCAACCTTTCCCAGGAACATCCGCGTTCGGGGATGAAGACCTCGCGAACTTTGAAAATAGGAGCGCACGCGGTTTCTCAAAACTTTAGCCTTGCCTATATAAAGAATTTCCGACCGGCGATCCTTCATGATATAAATTCCGGGTAACTTGGGAATGTTCTCTATAATATCTTTGATCTTTTTTTCCAGGGGAAACCTCCCGCATGTCAGCAATCCATCACCTTAAAAATATACTCCCATTTGCATGAAGACCGAAAACAATAATCAACGCGGGTTCTGGGGAAGTCGAATGGGCTTCATTCTGGCCGCATCCGGTTCCGCGATTGGGCTCGGCAATGTCTGGAAGTTTCCTTATATAGTAGGGGAGAATGGCGGTGGCGCATTCGTGCTTATTTATCTCGTCTGCATATTCATCATTGGCACACCTATCATGCTGGCAGAGTTTACACTGGGGCGAAAGACCAACCTGAATCCTGTTGGCGCATTCGCCTCCCTCAAACCAAGGTCCCCCTTCATTGGCATTGGTTATATAGGAGTGCTTGCCGGATTCCTTATTCTCTCCTTTTATGGAGTGGTCGGCGGCTGGACGTTTGCGTATGTGGTGAAGTCCGTTACCGGTAGCGTTTTGTCATTCACTTCACCTAAGGAAGCAGGAGCCTTTTTCGGAAACTTTATCAGCAATACAGGAGAAATACTTTTTTATCACGCTCTGTTTATGGGTGTTTGCATTGCCATTGTCCTCAGAGGAGTTCATGGCGGCATCGAAAAAACCTGTAACATTTTGATGCCCACTCTGGTGCTATTCCTGATCCTTTTAATGATTCGCTCGCTCACTCTCGATGGCGCCATGGAAGGGGTTGCCTTTTACCTGTATCCCGATTTCAGCAAGATCAACGGCAACACGGTGCTCATCGCCTTGGGGCAGGCGTTCTTTTCTCTCAGTCTGGGTATGGGATGCATGATCACTTACGGCAGTTACCTTTCAGATAAAGTAAATCTAACCTCCTCCACCATTTATGTAGTGATGTTCGATACTCTGATCGCCTTATTGGTTGGGATGGTTATTTTCCCCGCTGTATTCGCGATGGGACTCGAACCAGCAGAAGGCCCAAGTCTGGTTTTCAGCGTTTTGCCCACCGTATTCACCAGTATGCCCACGGGCCATGTGGTGTCCGTCATATTTTTTACTTTACTAGCGATAGCCGCAATCACCTCGGGCATTTCATTACTTGAAGTGGTGGTCGCCTATTTTATTGATCAACGTGGGTGGCCACGGAAAAAGGCAGTGCTTATTGTCGGGCTGGCTATTTTCGCGTTCGGTATTCCCAGCGGTTTGTCGTTTGGAGCCATGGCAGATATAAAACTGGCGGATATGACCTTCTTCGATCATGTCAATAACATTGCCTCGAATTATCTATTGCCGTTAGGAGGAATGTTGACGGCGATATTTGTCGGCTGGGTTTGGGGAACTAAAAACGCGCATGAAGAAATTGAAAAATATGAAAACACCTTCAAATTTCCTTGGGCGCAGTGCTGGGAATTCTTGATCCGCTACATCACCCCCGTTGCGGTAGGCATCGTTTTTATCGCCAAAATTCTTCCCTAACTAAAGCGGAAGCTTAATAAGTATTTTTCTGTTTCCTTCCAGATAATGCCGTCAAGGCGATAACCTTGCGGCCCATTCTTTATCACCCAGAATTTCGCGCAAGCTATCAGCAAGAACACCGAAGTCCATACTGTCTTCGGCATTTTTCTCTGCCTTTTTATAAAGGCGGCGTGCCCCTTCCCCATCTCCGAGCTTTTCTACAAAACATTCAGCCAACCCCAAAAGGTCGCAAGAGTCTTTAGCCTCGTCTTCTGCTTTATGGTATAGCTCGCTGGCCCACTCCCCGTCACCCAGTTTTGCGAAGACGTTATCTGCAAGTTCATAAAAATCAGAATACTCCTTCGCATTCTCCTCAGCTTTTTTATAAATTTTAAGTTGCCATTCCTTATCCTCAAAAATTTCTGAAACGCTTTCAGCGAGGTCGCACAATTCACGAATATTTTCGCTTTCTGCTTTCTCGAATAATTGTTTCGTCCACTCTTTATCGCCAAGAGCTTCAAAAATACTATACGCCAGCCAATTCAGGTCGAGACTGCTCTCTGCATATTCCTCGGCCTTCCTGTAAATTTTTTTAGCCCAGTCTTTATCATTGAGTGCAAGGGCAACGCTATAGGCAAGCCAGTTCAAGTCGAGACTGTCTTCGGCCTTTGCTTCTGCTTTTTGATATACGTTTTTGGCCCATTGCCCGTCTCCCGCTTCTGCCAATTGATCTGCAACTTGTTTGAGGTCGCAAGCATCATTCGCATTGGCTTCCTCAGTTTGAAATTTACGAGTTAGATATTCATCGCTGTTTAGTGGCCTCTCCTCCGAAACCCGTGTTTCTTCTTTTTTTGGCTGCTCTTCACCATCGATAAACTTTAAATATTCGAGATAGTGGATTTTGTCTCCTGCATAAAGAAAACTTTTTTCGTACTTTGTTTTGGGCAGGTTCTTTCTCTCATGGGAAATACCCGTCTCTTGATTCACATTTCGCAATGAAGGCTCTGCATTAAAATAATCGAGTATCTCCATAGCATAGGTTTCACTATCCGTAGCCAGATGAACATGACCTTTTGGAGCCAGCTTCTGTGCGATCAGTTTTGCAAGTTCTGGTTTAATTAGGCGGCGTTTGAAATGTCGTTTCTTGGGCCAGGGGTCGGGGAGATTGATATAAACCGAATTTAATTCTTCGGCTTGAAAGAGGTGAGGGAGCTTTTCCCGGACATCCCCAAAAACAACACGTATATTTTTTAGCTGGGAAGAACGAATACGCGCAAGTAATTTTTGGATACCGTCCTGGGAAAAATCTATGCCGATGAAATTACTATCTGGTTCTCGTTTAGCCATGGAGATTAAAAAATCCCCCATGCCAAAACCAATTTCAAGCTTTAAAGGATGGTTGTTCCCGAATTGGCTTTGCCAACCCGGGTTTTCTTTAACATCAAGAAAGCAAGGGTCCTCCACAACGAAAGCTGTGGAAGAGGGTCTGGCAGTTAATAATCCCATGGCTTATAGAGCATCAAATTATTTACTTGCCTAATAAATCACTGGCTTTTTTAGAAGCATCTTCCATTGCTTTATCCAGTTTTTCACCTGCTTTTTCTGCTTCGCCTTTTTCTCCGCAACCAACGGTGCCGATTACAGCAACAATTAAAACCAATGCGATCATTAATTTTTTAAAGCTATTCATAACTCTCCTTTCATACAAATTGTCTATCAAAAAAACTTCTTTCCAATTCTATTCGGTTCCCTATTAAAATGGAATCTAAATATTGTGATAAGGTATTCAAGAATAAATATGAATAGAATTCTACAAATATCGTTCCTCCTGTCCTTGGTCTTCTTGACTTCTTTCGCCTATGCTCACGGCATGTCAGAAGCGGAAAAACAAAGCATTTTACAAGGAGGCAATCTTCAATACCTGAAGATCGGTGCCACCCATATGCTGACCGGATACGACCATCTCTTATTCGTATTCGGCATTGTATTTTTCCTGACCACTTTCATGGATGTCGTAAAATATATCACCGCCTTCACCATCGGTCACAGTATCACTCTCATCACCGCAACATTAATGGGAGTAACGGTAAATTATTTTTTGATTGATGCGGTGATCGCGCTCAGCGTTTGTTATATTGGCTATGAAAATCTAGGAGGATTCAAGAAATTATTTGAAAAGGGACTGGATATGATCTGGGCCGTTTTTATCTTCGGACTGATTCACGGATTAGGACTTTCCACCCGACTTCAACAACTTCCCCTTGGAGACGAAGGGATTGTCTGGAGAATTCTTTCCTTTAATCTGGGAATAGAATTGGGGCAAATAGCAGCATTATGCGTGATGGTTGCATTACTATTTAAATGGCGGCGTACCCAATCATCTTTACAAATCAGCAACGTTTCCAACAACGCTTTGATTTATGCAGGAGCCTTTTTATTTTTATTTCAAATGCACGGTTACTCTCATACCCTCGACCCGGATGAATTCCCCTTCCCGGAAGACAACCATTTTCATGCCCACGAAAAGATGGACCGTCCAACTCCCGTACCGGGAGAAGAGTATTTAAAAATCCCTGGGGAAACACTCCCCGATCCGCTCGGCTTGTAATTAGCCTTCTATCACCCTGAGCCTATCAAAGGATCTTTCTTCTTCCCCGATAAGCAGGTACGAATTACCACAAGAGTGACTGTCCTGCCGGACAAATGGACTTGAATTTTCTTAAAGCCCCTTTATAATACAAATCTTCTTTATTTAGATGTTGCCGAAGTGGCGGAATTGGTAGACGCGCATGATTCAGGTTCATGTGCCCGAAAGGGTGTGGAAGTTCGAGTCTTCTCTTCGGCACCAACTTATTAAAGATGATGCAAAATCAAACTTACATGATCTCAACCCTCGAACTAGTAGCAATATCCTCTTCTTTATAGCTCTGATATCGCCCATCGCTTCCAATTGGTAAGAACTGTTTAGATAAAAAAAGATTCCCAGGAATTGCTCGGTTTACTGAAAATCCCTCCCTCAAAATATTTGCATCAAATATAGGCATTAATATTCTATCTATGCTTAAGGACACAGCAAATATCCCAATTTTTAAAAACTAGAAACATATTAAATCATTAAAAATCAATCAGTTAATATTTAATTTTACTTTGGTTTCTATCTTGCATTATAATTGTAAACATACAACATTGGGAGGTGTTTTATGGTTATTCAGGAATTATTTCAAGACGAGATCAAAGTTCCTTCCTTACCTGAAGTATTTTATCAGTTCAAACAAGCCGTTGATGATCCAGAAAGCTCTTTCGAAGAAATTGGAGAAATAATCGGGCATGACCCCGGACTAACCGTTCGCCTTTTGAAGATTGTAAACAGTGCATTTTATGGGTTCCCTCAGCAAGTAGAAACCATTTCTCATGCCATTGGAATCATTGGAAGACAGCAATTAAATGATCTTGTTATTTCCACTGTAGTGATGGATCAATTCCAGAATGTTCCGCAAAGCTCGTTTAATTTAAATTCTTTTTGGAAGCACAGCATTGCCTGCG
>JAESTE010000116.1 GCA_016763735.1 Nitrospinaceae bacterium
GGTTGCCCAGGCGTGGCTGGGGTTGGCTCTGGAAGATCAAAAAGAACAGATAGAGTTGGTTTTGGGTGAACATATTCGTCCGGCACTTATGAACGATGGTGGTAATGTCCAGTTATTGGATGTGACCGATGGCGAGAAAGTGCTGGTTCAATATCAAGGTGCCTGCGGCAGTTGCGGGTCTTCCCTTGGGGCGACTTTGTCCTTTATGGAATCAACATTACGCAAACATATTTACAACGAGATTAACGTTGTTCCACAGGTGTAACCTGGAGAAATAAAATGAGTGACGAGCAAAATTCCGTCTCCGATTTGCTGGAAGACAATCAATATAAATATGGATTCACGACAGATGTAGAATCTGAAACCTTTGCCAAGGGTCTCGACGAAGATGTTGTGCGTGCCATTTCAAAAAAGAAAAACGAGCCAGAGTTCATGCTCAATTTTCGCCTCAAAGCATTCGCGAAATGGAAAACCATGAAAGAACCGGCGTGGCCGAATGTGCATTACCCATCCATCGACTTTCAGAATATTTCCTACTTTTCCGCGCCGAAAAAAAGAAAGTACTTGAAAGCCTGGATGAAGTTGACCCGGAAATCATGCGTACTTTTGAAAAACTGGGAATACCCTTAGACGAACAGAAAAAACTGGCTAACGTAGCCGTTGATGCTGTTTTTGACAGTGTCAGCGTTGCGACTACTCATAAGAAAAAATTGATGGAGCAGGGAATCATTTTCTGCCCCATGTCGGAAGCACTTCAGGATTACCCTGAGTTAATTGAAGAATATCTCGGTACGGTTGTTCCGGTGGGAGACAATTATTACGCAGCTCTCAATAGTGCGGTGTTCACCGACGGTTCGTTCGTCTATATTCCACCGGACACTATCAGTCCTATGGAAATTTCCACCTATTTCCGTATCAACACCGAAGAAACCGGGCAGTTCGAGCGTACGCTTATTATCTGCGCTGAAAACAGTTATGTGTCTTATCTGGAAGGGTGTACCGCGCCGCAATTTGACACCAACCAGTTGCACGCAGCAGTTGTGGAATTGATAACTATGGATAATGCTGAAATTAAATACAGCACCGTGCAAAACTGGTACGCGGGCGATAAAGAAACAGGTAAAGGCGGTATTTATAATTTCGTGACGAAACGTGGGAAATGCGCTGGTAAGAATTCCAAGATTTCGTGGACTCAAGTTGAAACCGGATCTGCAATCACATGGAAATACCCCAGTTGTATTTTACAGGGAGACAATTCCAGCGGTGAATTTTATTCTGTCGCCCTCACCAACGGACATATGCAGGCCGATACCGGAACCAAAATGATTCACATCGGTAAAAACACGCGTTCCAGCATTATATCCAAGGGCATTTCTGCAGACCACTCCAGTAACAGTTACCGAGGCCAGGTAAAGATTGGTAAAAACGCCACCAATGCAAGAAACTACAGTCAATGCGACAGCATGCTGGTAGGCGACAAGAGCAGCGCGCATACCTTTCCTTATATAGAAACGGCCAATAGCTCGGTGCAGGTGGAACATGAAGCCGCAACCTCAAAGATCAGTGAAGAACAATTGTTCTATTTCGAATCAAGGGGGATTTCCAGGGAAAATGCAATCGAAGCGGTCATCAGTGGATTCTGCAAAGATGTTTTCAAACAGTTACCCATGGAGTTCGCTGTTGAAGCTCAGAAACTGTTAACTCTGAAACTGGAAGACAGTGTGGGTTGATCAGTGTGGCAGTATTAGAAAATCGATAGTAAAAGAGGTTGACGGTATTGTTTTGCTTTAAAGATATCGACCTTTCCCCACCGGGCGCGGCCCGGTTTTTTTATTTGTTTATTTGAGGAATAGATTGAATGCTCGAAATTAAAGATTTGCATGCAGGGGTTGATGGAAATGAAATTGTAAAAGGCATTTCTCTTTCCATAAATAAGGGTGAAGTTCACGCCATTATGGGACCGAACGGATCAGGAAAAAGCACCTTAGCTAAAATACTTTCAGGTCACCCGGTTTATGAAGCTACATCGGGAGAAATAATTTTTGATGGACAAAATCTCTTGGAAATGGATGCGGAAGAAAGATCCCTGGCAGGTCTTTTTATGGGGTTCCAATATCCCGTCGAAGTTCCAGGGGTGAACAACGCTGAGTTTTTACGGATGGCGTACAATGCCAGAAAAGTTAAAGCAGGGGAAGAAGAAGTTGACCCGCTTGACTTTGATGAGCTTCTTTCCGAAAAAATGAAAATGCTCGGAATGGAAAAAAAGTATAAAGAGAGAAATCTCAACGATGGATTTTCTGGTGGCGAGAAAAAGAAAAACGAGATACTGCAAATGGCCATTCTGGAACCGAAGCTTGCTATATTGGATGAAACCGATTCTGGACTAGATATCGATGCGTTGCGTGTTGTTTCTGAAGGAGTCAATAAACTTCGTAATGAAAATAACGCGCTCATTTTAATCACTCACTACCAGCGCTTACTGGATTATATAAAACCCGATTTTGTTCATGTGCTCAGTCAAGGCAAGATCGTGAAATCAGGAGATAAAGCTTTGGCACTTGAACTCGAATCCCAGGGGTATGACTGGGTGACGGCGGCAGATTAAGGAAAAATATGTCCGATACAATCGTAGAACGAACAGAAGAGACAGCTTTTCTTGATCTTCATAAAAAATTTGTGGAAGAAAATAAGCCAAGCTCTGCTTTGTCGGAAATCCATGAGTCGGCTTTGAGCCGGTTTGAAATACTGGGCTTCCCGCACTCAAAGCACGAAATGTATACCTATGTGAATACGAAGAAACTGGCCGCCACTGCGTTTGCGGTTTCTAATCCTTCTGCAAAAATTGATCTTATAGAAAAGCATATTTATTTGGGCTGTGAAAACAGTTGTCTGGTTTTTGTCAATGGTGTGCTTGACCGATCTCTTTCCAGGTTGCAGGCGATAGAATCATCGGTAAAAATCTCCTCCCTCGAAGAGAAGAGTGATACCGATTCTTTGTTGGCTTCCCTTGAAAATGAGAACGATGTATTTGCTTGTCTGGCAAATGCGTTTTGTTCTGACGTAACGGTTGTGGAGATTCCTGATAAGGGTCAAGTGGCCGTTCCCATTCAGGTTTTGTTTGTTTCTACGGGAAACACCCCTCTACCTGAAATGCATTCCCCGCGATTGTTATGGAAGGTTGGAAAACTTGCCGAAGTAAAAGTGATTGAAAAGTTTGTCGGGATGCAGGAAGGTTATTTCACCAATATGGTCCAAGACTGGAGAGTGGCAGAAGGGGCAGGGGTGGTTTTGACTCAGGTACAGTCTGATCCCTTCGGCGCGTGGAATTTCCACAAAACCCGTGTGCATATTAAACGCAATGCCAGGTTCCACTCTGCCAATGCTTCTTCAGGGTCGGTTCTCGTACGAAACCATTTTGAAGTGCGATTAGAAGAAGAGGGCGCCGAGTTGATTCTAAATGGTGTTAGCGTGCTCCGCGATAAAGAACAGGTGCATAACTTTATCCGCATTCATCACGAAGCACCGCAATGCATCAGTCATCAACATTTTAAAAACGTGATCAACGATGAAGGTCGTTCAAGTTTTGATGGCACTGTCATCGTTAATCGGGGTGCGCAGTTGACCAACGCGAATCAGTTGATCAACAACCTGATGCTATCTGATGATTGTCATGCAGATAACAAACCCAATCTAATGATTTTTGCCGATGACGTGAAGTGTGCCCATGGTGCGACCGTCGGGCAAATTGACGAAGAACAAATGTTCTATTTACAAACACGAGGGTTGTCGAAAAAGTTCGCGAAAGAACTGCTTACAAGAAGCTTTGCTGAAAGTATTGTTCAGACTATTCAATTTCCCGAAGTGGTGAAAGAACTGAGCAATACGTTGCTCAAGAAAATGGAGGAAAGCAATGTCTGATTCCAATACGGCTGTGACAGGTAATGCTGTTTTCGATGTCGAAAAAATACGCAAGGATTTTCCTATATTGTCTCAAACCGTGCGCGGAAAGCCTTTAATCTATCTCGATAACGGAGCCACTACGCATAAACCGCAGCGGGTGATTGATCGTGTGCGTCAATTCGATGCTGAAGAATATGGCACCGTACGTCGTGGAGCTTATAAATTTTGTGAGAACGCCACTCAACTCTACGAAGATGCGAGAAAGAAGGTTGCCGATTTTATGGGCGCGGAAAAACCCGGTGAAATTGTTTTCACCAGCGGAACCACGCAGGCCATCAATCTGGTGGCGCATAGTTTCGGTAAACGTTTTATTAATAAAGATGACGAAATCATCATTTCCAATATCGAACATCATGCCAACACGGTACCCTGGCAGGTTCTTTGTGAAGAGCGTGGCGCGAAGCTCAAAGTCATTCCCGTTAGCGATTCGGGTGAACTGGTTATGGAAGAATATGAAAAACTGCTTTCAAGCAAGACTCGCATGGTGGCAGTCAATCATGTTTCAAACGCGTTGGGCACAATCAACCCAGTAAAGGAAATCACCGAAAAAGCGCATGCGGTCGGGGCAAAGGTTTTAATAGATGGTGCGCAAAGCACGCCGCATATGAAACTGAATGTTCAGGATATCGGTTGTGACTTCTACACATTTTCCGGGCATAAAATGTACGCGCCCAGCGGTATTGGCGGAGTTTACGGTAAAATCGATCTATGGGAAGAGATGCCGCCTTACGTTACAGGGGGCGATATGATTTTGCAGGTCACGCTCGAAAAAACCACTTATGCAAAACCCCCGGCAAGGTTCGAAGCAGGCACACCCCCTATCACTCAAGTGATTGGTTTAGGGGAAGCCATTGACTATCTCAATGAAATTGGAATGGACAATATTGCCGCTTACGAAAACAGCTTGCTCGAATATGGCACCGCATTATTAAATGATATTGAAGGAGTGCGTATCATCGGTAATGCTCGCGAAAAAGCCAGCCTCATTTCTTTTCATATAGAAGGGGAAAACCCCAATGACGGGCACCCGCATGATGTTGTGAGTTGGTTGGATCAGGATGGCATCGCCTGCCGAGGCGGACATCACTGCGCGCAACCCACAATGATTCGCTATGGCCTTCCTGCTACCACCCGGGCTTCGATGGCGTTTTACAATAAAACCGAAGAACTCGATGCGCTGGCTGAAAGCCTTAGAAAGGGTTTACCTTACGGCTTTATAGTTTTGTGATATGATTTATTGATAAAATTCATCGAGCTTTCCAATGTCATACGATAAAGAACTCTACCAGCAAGTCATTCTTGACCACAACCGTAAGCCTCGCAACTTCCATGAAATAGAAGGTGCCAGTCACTCCTGTCACGGTGTCAACCCGCTTTGCGGCGATGATATAACCGTCTATCTGAATGTGGATGAAGATGATGTGATTAAGGATGTGAGTTTCCTCGGTTCGGGCTGCGCCATTTCCAAGGCCAGTACTTCCCTGATGACCACATTTCTTAAGGGGAAAAAAGTTGACTCAGCCAGAAAAATCAAAGAAGAATTTCATCAAATGATTCTGGGGAAAATGGATCCTGAAACGGAGGAGCATAACCTGGGTAAACTGGCCCTCTTTATGGGAATTCGCGAGTTCCCTTCCCGCACAAAATGCGCCAGCCTTGCCTGGCATACCCTCATCGGTGCTTTGGATAAAAAAGACAAAGGAATAAGCACCGAATAGGGAGAAAACGGAGTTCTTTTGTCCCCTCTCCAAAACATACTTGATACACAAACGCGACCCGGTAAACTATTCAAGTCTCTTGATGATGACAACCTGCTTTGTACTGCTTGTGGTCATCTTTGCAAACTGCGCCCTGGTCAACGTGGCGTTTGTAAAGTTCGTTTTAACTCCGACGGCACTCTTCTCGTTCCCTGGCATTATGTGGCAGGACTTCAAAACGATCCTATAGAAAAGAAACCTTTTTTCCATGCCCTTCCAGGAAGCCGTGCTTTAAGCTTTGGGATGTTGGGATGCGACTTCCGCTGTGCCTATTGCCAGAATTGGTTCACCTCGCAAAGTCTGAAGGATGATGCCTCGACTATAAGTTCAACCTCTGTTTCCGCAAAAGATATTTGCGACAGGGCGAATGATGCAAAAGTAGTGGTGTCGACTTACAACGAACCTCTGATCACCAGTGAATGGGCGGTGGAAGTTTTTAAGGAAGCGAAACAGAGGAAATTATGGACCGCCTATGTTTCGAACGGACATGGAACGCCCGAGGTGCTGGAATATATCGGTCCCTGGCTCGACTTGATGAAGATAGATTTGAAAAGTTTTTCACCTAAGGAATACCGTCGACTTGGCGGTAATCTGGATGCTGTACTGGAAACGATACAAACGGTGCACGGGATGGGTATTTGGCTGGAACTCGTCACTTTATTGATTCCTGATTACAACGACTCCGATGAAGAACTGTCGAAAATCGCAGAATTCATCGCGCGAGTTTCAAAAGATATTCCATGGCATGTGACAGCTTTCCATCCAGATTATAAAATGACCGACCGGAAAAGAACACCGGTGGAAACTTTATTGCGTGCATATCAACATGGAAAAAACGCTGGCCTTTCTTTCGTCTATGCCGGTAACCTGCCAGGTAAAGTGCAAAATACAGAAAACACTTATTGTCCATATTGCCAGCAACTTTTAATTGAAAGAGTGGGGTTTCGAGTCGTTTCAAACCACTTGAAAGAAGATCACTGCCCAGAATGCCGGAAGTCAATACCGGGTCGCTGGGTTAAATCATCTTAACAAACCTAATTGTTTATAAAGCGATTTTAATCTGATACCGATATGAAATTCACAGGATTGTGACAGCCAGCAGGTTGCACAGCCGATAAGGTAGTTGTATGATAAATAAAGGATTATTCGAATATGATTTTGAACGGTAGACAAATGGGAGATATAAAGATGTTGGGTCTCAAACCAGTGAAGCTAATGGTTGTTTTTCTTTCTTTAATTTTAAGCGGTGTATTTTTTGCCGGAACCGTTCTGGCAAAACCCGATGTGGGAAAAGGCACCTCACAAAAGTGGGCCGTTGTGAACGGGTTCCGATCAGCTCATTTTGGTATGAAAGAGCGGGATGTAATTAAAGCGATCAAGAATGATTTTGGGATAGGAAAAAAACAGGTTTCCCGAAAGGTTCATCCAAATGAAAAAACCGTTACACTGGGAATTGAGGTTAAAAAACTTTTACCAGAAAGCGGAACCGCAAAAGTTTTTTATATTATGGGTTACAAATCCAAGCGCCTGATTCATATCAATGTTATTTGGGGAAAACCGGTTACAAAAAACCCGAATGCAGAAGCCGTGGTTGCAACCGCGAACCAATTGCGCAATCATTTCGCACAGAAAAAATATCAGAAAGAAGGGTTTGCTCTTAATGCTCAACTCGGCGAAGGAGTTATTCTGGTTTTTCAAGGTAAAGATAGAAAAGGCAGGGCCGCAAGATTATTGTTGAGCAACCCGAAAGCAGAAAAAGATAAAAAAGCAGGTGAAGATATTGCTCTCACTCTTTCCTATATCGAAAAACCACAAGACCCGGATGTATTTCGAATCAAAGAGGGAGATTTTTAATAAGATCCTTTTTATAACTATTTGATTTTGATTAGTTTAGATTGCCCTCTTCCTAGTTTTTGGAAGAGGGCTTTTTTTTGTGGTACTTACAGGATATAATTCGAGGTTTTACTGGATAACCATTTAAAATCGCTCACCTTTTTCATTAGTAATGGTTGTTGCATTAGCAAATTATGGCACTACAAAATAAAACTCATACCTTTCATTATTATATAGCCCTTGTTGTAGGTTGTATGACAGTCCTTTTTTCTTCTGTTGAGGGAAATTGCCAAGCCACCGATTCCGGTATTATTGAAAAGTCTCTTCGACAATCCCGTACCGAGTTTGCTCCTCCACCTCCCGAAGTGGTTCCTGATATCAAAGTTGAAGATAGCCGTGAACTGGTTGATGCGGGGGCGGGTCCGACATTTTTTGTTCGTGAAATTAAAATCACAGGAAATACATTAATTAGCACTGAAGAACTCGCGCCGCTTTTAGATGTTGGAGAAGGCGACGAGATGACTTTGGGCGTTCTCACTTTGTACGCCAATGAGGTTACGGCCGCATACGCTGTGCAAGGCTATTTTCTAGCGAGGTCATTTATTCCGGCGCAGGAAATTGAAAATGGTGTGGTCACCCTGCAGGTGGTGGAAGGGAAATTGGGGAAGATTGAAGTAGCGGGTAACAAAACCATTGCCTCCGAACAATTTACTGAGAGAATGGTTTCTCTTCGTGATGAAGAAGTTTTAAACGAGTCGGCTTTGGAAAGAGTTTTGTTGGAATTAAACAGCTTGATGGGGGTTACCGTGAAGTCAGTTCTTCGACCCGGAGAACTGCCCGGCACTACCGATCTCGTCCTGCAAGTTAAGGAAACGCGACCCTACACTGTCAGTGTGGATGCCGATAATTTTGGCTCCCGGTTCACTGGGCCGATCCGATTTGGGGCCACCGCTACGGTAGGCAACCTGTTTAAACTTGGCGATCAGTTTTCTTTCCGTGTGGTCCAGTCAGAAGATGGGCAGGACTTTTTTAATCCTTCCTTTCTGTTTCCCATAACCAATCGTGGCACTACATTAAAATTTTCGTTCACCCATTCAGAACAAAACCTGGGAAGAGAACTTGCGGTTCTTAGTTCAGGTGGCTCTTCGCAAATTTTTTCTGCCGAAGCCCGGCATCCATTGCACCGTTCCAGAACAGCGAGTCTGTTTGTTAAAGGTGGAATGGAAGCGAGAAATTTTACAAACAAGCGGACAGAGGTAAAAACCAGTGATGACCGATTGGTTGATGTTTATCTCGGAGTCGGTGGAAATTACAGCGACCCGTTCAAGGGCAGGAATTTTTTCGATTTCACTGCTAAAATCGGGTTTACCGAAACGGATACAGGAGGGCAGCTAAATTCCAGAACGAATGGGCAGGGCGATGTAACCATTGTCAGCAGCAGCCTGACCCGTTATCAAAATGCCAGTATTCTCCATAAAAAAATTCCCGGTTATTTCATTATGAAAGCGGGAGGCCAGTTAGCATCGGCTAGGGTATTGGCTCCCGACCAGATTGCCATTGGCGGTTCGGGCACGGTTCGGGGTTACCCTATTGCCGAGAATTCCGGTGACCACGGTTACACTTTTTCTTTGGAATACAATATGCCCTGGCCGTGGAAGCTCCCGGTTTTCAATGAGGGTAGGCCTTCCTTCGATAAATTAGTCACACTGCTTGCGTTCATCGACCATGGAAAAGTGTTTGTACAAGACCCTGAACCGGGTGAAAAAGATCGGTCGCTCACGGGAGCCGGTTTCGGAGTCAAAATAAATGTTCCCAGAAAAGATGAAACTTCTGTATCGACCAGTTTTTCGCTGGTATATGGGGTACCCGTCATGTCCAAAATACCTCCTTCGGATAGCAGTTTCGGAACACTCTTATTGAGTGGGTTGGTCAGCTTTTAAGTTTTCTGAAATTTCTTTATTATGAAGGGCCTTTTTTGTAAACGAGGGGATTTTAAAACCTCTGTATAACCGCAACTAATTGTAACTAAAAGAATTTTATGTGTAATCCTATTGTTTATAAGATTGGCTTAACTTACAATTACATAAGGCACAACCTCCTTTTTGGGGAGACCTTGCATAAGTCGTCATTGCGAACGAAGTGAAGCAATCCACGTTCTACAGTGAACATTCGCTTGCAATAAGGATGCATTGCTGACGCTCAGAAGGGGTTTTGAGTTGTAAAGTTTTGCCAGGTCTGGATCGCCACGCCGCTTTGCGGCTCGCGATGACGGGGGTTATGCA